>DOUW01000347.1:6267-6613 GCA_003520365.1 Massilia sp. | reverse complement strand
CGACTTCGGCACGGCCGCCGGCAAGGCCGGCGTCACCGGCAATCCGGTGCGCCAGGCCATCCTCGACCTGCCAGGCCCCGCCGAGCGCTTCGCCGGCCGCACCGGTCCCTTGCGCGTGCTGGTGGTCGGCGGCAGCCTCGGCGCCAAGGTGCTGAACGACAGCGTACCGGCCGCGCTGGCGCAGATCCCGCTGGAACAGCGCCCGATCGTGACCCACCAGTCGGGCAAGAAGAACATCGAGGCGCTGCGCGCCGCCTACGCCCAGGCGGGCGTGGCGGCGAACGTGGTCGACTTCATCGAGGACATGGCCGCCGCCTACGCCCAGGCCGACCTGGTGATCTGCCGC
>DOUW01000347.1:0-6181 GCA_003520365.1 Massilia sp. | reverse complement strand
CGTGGCCAGCGTGCTGGTGCCGTTCGTCGCGTCGACCACCAGCCACCAGCGCGACAACGCGGTCTGGATGGCGCAACAAAAGGCTGCGATCCACCTGCCGCAGGGCGAACTCTCGGCCGCGCGCGTGGCGCAGCTGCTGCAAACGACGACCCGCGCCGATTGCCTGGCGATGGCGCAGGCGGCGCAGGCGGTCGGACAGCGCGAGGCCAACGAGGCCATCGCGGCCGTGCTCGAACAACTGGCGAACAACAAGAACTAGACAGATGAAACACAAGATCAAGCACATCCATTTCGTGGGCATCGGCGGCAGCGGCATGAGCGGCATCGCCGAGGTGCTTCTCAACCTCGGCTACAAGGTGTCGGGCTCGGACCTGTCAAGCAACGCGGCGGCCCAACGTTTGCAGGAACTGGGCGCGCGCGTCTATCTCGGCCATGCGGCCGACAACATCGTCGGCGCCGACGCCGTCGTCACCTCGACCGCGGTGATTGAGACCAATCCGGAAGTGATGGCGGCGCGCAGCGCCCAGATCCCGGTGGTGCCGCGCGCGATCATGCTCGGCGAACTGATGCGCCTGAAGCGCGGCATCGCGATTGCCGGCACCCACGGCAAGACCACCACCACGAGCCTGGTAGCGTCAGTCTTGGCCCAGGATGGCCTGGACCCTACTTTTGTCATCGGCGGGCGCCTGAACAGCGCCGGCGCCAACGCCAAGCTCGGCACCGGCGACTATATCGTGGCCGAGGCCGACGAGTCGGACGCGTCCTTCCTCAACCTGTCGCCGATGATCGAGGTGATCACCAACATCGACGCCGACCACATGGAGACCTACGAGCACGACTTCGAGAAGCTGAAGGCCGCGTTCGTGAACTTCACCCACCGCCTGCCGTTCTACGGCCGCGTGATGCTGTGCATCGACGACCGCCACGTGCGCGCCATCCTGCCGCAGGTGACGAAACCGGTGACGACCTATGGCTTCTCGGAAGACGCGCAAGTGCGCGCCCTGGATGCCTACGCCGACGGCGTGCACATGCACTTCACGGTGCGCCAGGAAGGTTATCCGGACACGAAATTCGTGCTGAACCAGCCCGGCATGCACAACGTCCTCAACGCCTGCTCGGCGATCGCGATCGCGCGCGAGATCGGCATCGAGGACAGCGCCACCGCCCAGGGCCTGCTGGAATTTCGCGGCGTCGGCCGCCGCTTCACGCGCTACGGCGACGTGGCATTGGAAGGCGGCGGCAGCTTCACCCTGGTCGACGACTTCGGCCACCACCCGGTCGAGACCGAGGTGACCCTGGCCGCCGCGCGCGCCGCCTACCCGGGCCGGCGCCTGGTGCTGGCCTTCCAGCCGCACCGCTACAGCCGCACGCGCGATTTGTTCGAGGACTTCGTGAAAGTGCTGGCGGCGCCCGACGTGCTGCTGCTGGCCGAGGTCTACCCGGCCGGCGAGGCGCCGATCGTCGCGGCCGATGGGCGTTCCCTTGCCCGCTCGCTGCGCGCCGGCGGCAAGATCGAACCGATTTTCGTGGAAACGATCGCCGAGATGCCCGACGCGATCCGCCAGGTGGCGAAGGACGGCGACGTCGTGCTGACCATGGGCGCGGGCTCGATCAGCGGCATTCCGCAGCAGTTAGTTTCGCAACAGACGCAACAACCGACTTCACAATCAAAGGTCACATCGTGAGCGACATTATTACCAACTTCGGCAAGGTCGGCGTCCTGTACGGCGGCCGCTCGGCCGAGCGCGAGGTCTCCATCATGTCCGGCACCGGCGTGCTGCAGGCCCTGAAGAGCCGCGGCATCGACGCCCACGGCTTCGATCCGGCCGAACGCTCGCTGGCCGACCTGGCGGCCGAAAACTTCGACTGCGTCTTCATCGCGCTGCACGGCCGCTACGGCGAAGACGGCAGCCTGCAGGGCGCGCTCGAGCAGCTCGGCATTCCCTACACCGGCAGCGGCGTGATGGCGTCGTCGGTGGGCATGGACAAGATCACCACCAAGATCATCTGGCTGTCGAAAAACATCCCGACCCCGAAGTACGCGACCGTCGCGCCGGGCGACGACCTGGACAAGATCGTGGCCGAACTCGGCCTGCCGCTGATCGTCAAGCCGCCGCTGGAAGGCTCGACCATCGGCATCACCAAGGTCGAGCGGGCCGAGGAATTCGAGGCCGCCGTGGCGCTGGCCGCCGGCTTCGACGAGGTGATCCTGGCCGAGGAGTTCGTGACCGGCCGCGAGTTCACGGTCGCCGTGCTCGGCACCGGCAAGGACGCGCGCGCGCTGCCGATCGTCGAGATCGTGGCCCCGCAGGGCAACTACGATTACCAGAACAAGTACTTCACCGACGACGTCAAGTACCTGTGCCCGGCGCCGCTCGACGCCGCGCTGACCGAGGAAATCCAGAAGCACGCGGTGGATGCCTACCGCGCGCTCGGCTGCGAAGGCTGGGCCCGGATCGACGTGCTGGTGCGCGAGAGCGACATGCGTCCGTTCCTGCTCGAAGTGAACACCTCGCCGGGCATGACCGGCCACTCGCTGGTGCCGATGGCGGCGCGCGCGGTCGGCATCAGCTACGAGGACCTGTGCATCGAGATCCTGCGCTCGGCGCGCTGCAAGATGGTGAAGGCACAAGGCTGACGACATGTGGCATGACGTACGCGCCCTGAACGCCACCGCCAGCACGCTGCTGGCGGCGACGCTGCTCGCGTCCATCGCGAGCGGCGTGTGGTGGCTGAGCCAGCGGCCGATGTTCCTGTTGCGCGCGGTGACGGTCGAGAGCCTGTATGGCATGGACCTGCGCCACGTGAACGAGCTCACCGTGCGCAACAGCGTTTTGGGCAAGATCCGCGGGAACTTCTTCACCACGGACCTCGAGCAGGTGCGCGCGACCTTCGAAGCCGTGCCTTGGGTGCGGCGCGCCACCGTGCGCCGCGAATGGCCGAACCAGCTGATCGTCGAGGTCGAGGAACACGAGGCGCTCGGCACCTGGGGCGAAGGGCGCCTGCTGTCGGTGAAGGGCGATGTCTTCACCGCCAACCTGGCCGAGGCCGACGACGACCACGCCCTGCCGGCCTTCTCGGGCCCGGCCGGCAGCGAGAAGGAAGTGCTGGCGCGCTTTGCCGAACTGCGCGCCTGGTTCGCGCCGGTGAAGCTGGTGCCGCAGGAACTGTCGCTGTCCTCGCGCTACGCGTGGACCGTGAAGCTGGACAACGGCATGAGCGTGGAGCTCGGCCGCGAGAAGGACAAGAACACCGTCAAGGCGCGGGTGCAGCGCCTGGTCGGGGTCTACCCGCAGCTGGTGGCCAGGCTGCAGGAAGGCCGCATCGACACCATCGACATGCGCTACTCGAATGGTTTGGCACTGTCGTCGGCGGCACTGACCGTGCCGGCGGACACCACCAAGCCGGTGAAGCCGTCGAAAAAGAATAAAACGACTACTAACAAAACAACCAAGCAAATCTAAAGCAGGCGAGCAATGACAAAAGACGCGAAAAACCTGATCGTCGGCCTCGACATCGGCACCTCGAAGGTGGTGGCCGTCGTGGCCGAGGTGATGTCCGACGGACGCCACGAGGTCATCGGCCTCGGTCAGCACGAGTCGAAGGGATTGAAGAAGGGCGTCGTGGTCAACATCGAGGCCACCGTCGAATCGATCCAGCGCGCGCTCGAGGAAGCCGAGCTGATGGCCGACTGCAAGATCCGCAATGTCTACGCCGGCATCGCGGGCAGCCATATCCGTTCGTTCAATTCGAGCGGCATGGTGGCGATCAAGGACAAGGAAGTCACCGCCACCGACGTCGCGCGCGTGATCGAGACCGCCAAGGCGGTCAACATCCCGACCGACCAGCAGCTGCTGCACACGGTGCCGCAGGAGTTCATCGTCGACAACCAGGAAGACGTGCGCGAACCGATCGGCATGAGCGGCATCCGCCTGGAAGTGCGCGTGCACATCGTCACCGGCGCCGTGTCGGCAGTGCAGAACATCGTCAAGTGCGTGCGCCGCTGCGGCCTGGAAGTGTCGGACCTGATCCTGCAGCCGATGGCCTCGGCCGACGCGGTGCTGACCAACGACGAAAAGGAACTCGGCGTGGTCCTGATCGACATCGGCGGCGGCACCACCGACATCGCGGTCTTTTCCGACGGCGCGATCCGCCACACCGCCGTGATCCCGATCGCCGGCGACCAGATCACCAGCGACATCGCGATGGCGCTGCGCACGCCGACCGGCGAAGCCGAGGAAATCAAGCTGCGCTACGGCGTGGCCAAGCAGGTGCTGGCCGATCCGGGCGAAACGCTCGAGGTGCCGGGCCTGGGCGACCGCGGCCCGCGCGCCTTGAGCCGCCAGGCGCTGGCCGCCGTGATCGAGCCGCGCGTGGAAGAACTGTTCGCGATGGTGCACCAGGTGGTGCGCGAGTCCGGCTACGAAGGCGTGCTGTCGTCGGGCATCGTCCTGACCGGCGGCACCTCGCTGATGCCGGGCATGATCGAGATGGCCGAAGACATGTTCCTCAAGCCGACGCGCCTGGGCACGCCGGACTACCGCGGCCAGCTGGCCGACGTGGTGCGCAGCCCGCGCTACGCGACCGTGCTGGGACTCTTATTGGAAGCGAAAAAGCAGTACCTGCGCGGCCACATCGTGACTCGCCAGGATGGTTCGGTGAAGGCAGTCTGGCAGCGCATGAAGGAATGGTTCTTAGGGAATTTCTAAATGGATTTCCACGCAGCAAACAAGCGTCATTGATTCGGTACAAATACATAAATTTTTACAATACATAGCCGTCACCAAGGCTGAGTCCTGATACCCTAATGGGGTTTGGCGATTGGTCACGGCAATTTGAAAATTAGGAGTCACATCATGGAGTTCGATATGGTCGATAACGCGGCACTGGGCACGGTGATCAAGGTCGTCGGCGTGGGTGGTGCGGGCGGCAACGCGGTGCAGCACATGATCAACAAGGGCGTCTCGGGCGTCGAGTTCATCGCCGCCAACACCGATGCCCAGGCACTGGCGGCATCGAGCGCGAACAACATCATCCAGATCGGCGAATCGGGCCTGGGCGCCGGCATGCGTCCGGAGATCGGCCGCCAGCTGGCCGAGCAGACCCGCTCGCGCATCGAGGACTCGCTGCGCGGCGCGCACATGGTCTTCATCGCCGCCGGCATGGGTGGCGGCACCGGCACCGGCGCCGCGCCGATCGTGGCCGAAGTCGCCAAGACCATGGGCGCCCTGACCGTCGCCGTGGTCTCCAAGCCGTTCTCCTACGAAGGCCAGAAGNNGCATGGACATCGCCGAAGCCGGCCTGGAAGAACTGTCCAAGCACGTCGACTCCCTGATCATCATCCTGAACGAGAAGCTGGAAGAGATCTACGAAGACGAATCCATGCTCGACTGGATGAAGCACGCCGACGACGTCCTGAACAACGCCGTCGCCGGTATCGCCGAGATCATCAACGTGCCGGGCCACATCAACGTCGACTTCAACGACGTGAAGACCATCATGAGCGAGCAGGGCAAGGCGATGATGGGCACCGCGACCGCTTCGGGTGTGGACCGTGCGCGCATCGCGGCCGAGCAGGCCGTCGCTTCGCCGCTGCTGGACGGCATCGACCTGTCGGGCGCCAAGGGCGTGCTGGTCAACGTCACCGCCTCGCGCGGCCTGAAGGGCAAGGAGATCAAGGAAGTCATGGCCGCCGTGCGCGCCTTTGCCGCTCCGGACGCATCGATCGCACAGGGCATCGCCTACGACGACGCGATGGGCGACGAGATCCGCGTGACCGTGGTCGCGACCGGCCTGGGCAAGAACAAGAACAAGATGCAGCTGGTCCAGCCGCAGCAGGTCCTCAAGACCGGCACCTACAACGCGCCGATGATGGGCACGGCCGGCCTGACCGGCGGCATGACCATGGGCACCGCCAGCGTCGGCGGTCCTGGCGACGGCATGAAGCAGCCGGCCGTGTGGCGCCGCGAGCAGGCCTCGGAGCAGGTCCAGGCCATGCAGCGCAACGGTGTCGAGACCTACGACATCCCGGCCTTCCTGCGCAAGCAAGCCGACTAAGCGTTTATACGTTGTAGACGTTCGAACGGTTAAATAATAACTGGGATCGGAGCTTGGCTCTGATCCCTTTTTTTCGCCTACCGCAGCGTATGCGATGTACCCGTATCTATGGACTCCACCCGAT
>DOUW01000348.1 GCA_003520365.1 Massilia sp. | reverse complement strand
GAAGCTGCCGCCGCCGGCGCCCCGCACCACCCCGTCGACGCGCACCGCATAGGCGCCGGCCGGCAGGCTGTACGCCGCCAGCGACCAGGAATCGGGGGCATCGGCGCCGAACCCGGTCTGGTCGATGCCGGCGATCGCGGGACCGACGATGTCCAGCGTCGCCGGATCGTAGCGGTACAGGCTCAGGGCCGTGATGCGCAGATCCTTGTCGGACGGCGAGTTTAGGTAGGACGAGGTGACCGAGGCCGCGGCATCGAAGGGCAGCCCGGCGACGTCGAAGGTGAAGACGTCGATGAAGCTGCGGCCGGATTGCGCGGCGGCGAAGCCGTCGCCGAAATAGGCATTGAAGCCGCCCGCCCCGTCGTCGATCGTGGAAATCGGCACGCTGCGCTCGATCGTCTGCGCGGCGGCATGCGGGCCGGCGCAGGCAGCGCCTGCCAGCAACGCGCCCAGGACCAGGGATGTGCTTTTCATGTGAACTCCATCGGCAATGTGTCGGCAAAGGCGGCCCGATCCGGATCGGCGTCGCGCCGCTATCTCATGCTTTGATCCGGCGCAGATGGCAGACGTTTATTCCTGATCGTCGCCTCCTTGAGTCAGCTCAATCCGGGACCAGATACAGGACAGAAAATGGCAGACAGTGCCATCCCATTCGCCCCGGAGGAAACGACATGAAAAGCGTCATGTTCTCGGAAGTCGTGCGTTCGAACCGGGGTGGCGCGTGGTTGCGCGGCCTGTCGCCCCTGACGGCTTACGGGCTGACGGTGGCCGTCGGCATGCCGGTCATGGTGCTGGCGCTGCATCTGGTCGACCCGGGCGCGCCCCTGGCCCTGATCGTCCTGCCGCTATTGGCCGGCCTGGCCCTGCCCCTGTGCGCCAGCGCGCCGGGCCGGCTCGACGTCAACACCCGCTTCGACGCCTGCCACATGAGCATGACCCTGGACGCCACCCTCGCCACGCTCGGCTACGCGCGCACCGAAGCCGCCCCCGGCCGGCTGCGCTACGTCAGGACTGCCAGCCTCTCCTGGCGCGCGCGGGCGCAGACGATCAACGTCAAGGTGCATGCGCACGCGCTCGAAGTGATCGGCCCGATCCCGATCCTGCGCTCCCTGCAAAGGGCGCTCGCGAGCTAAGGGACGGCCCCCGGCCGCGCTTGTAAACTGTTGCCGGTGCAATCCAAATCAGCGATAATGCACAGCGCGTTGCCGGGATGGCGGAATAGGTAGACGCACGGGACTCAAAATCCCGCGCCGCAAGGCGTACCGGTTCGATTCCGGTTCCCGGCACCACCTCATACGATCAGGACTTATCGGAACCCGTACTCTCTCCAGGAGGTACGGGTTTTTTGTTGTCTTGCAACCGCGTAGTGGCAACGCCGCTGAGACGACGCCGGAACCGGAATCCCGCTACGCATCGTCTTACTAACGCGAAAGCGGCATATTCGAGTGACCTCAATTCCCCTTTCGCTCAAGAGAAATCGAAAAATCATGAATCAAGTAAATTGACAGGAAGTTTCCGGTAGACAACTAAGTTGAGATAACCATACAATGCTGCATTGTCAAATCAAGCAAGTTCACTGTTCGACGTACTGCGCATTGGTGCTTGATCGTTCTTTTGATACAAGCCAGGAATCCATGTCGCATGGATTGCAAATATCCCGGCAGTGCGCATTCAAATGCCAGACTGAACATTCAGAACGCTAGAAATAATTTATGGGAATTCTTGGTTTAATTGGCCTCCTTTTTGCCGTAGGAGGATTTTCTGTCATGTCGAAAACCAGTCGTATTCTCTTGGTTATCCTTCTAGGTGGCAGCCTGTATTATTGGCAATCGATCTCCGCTGTTTTTCATGGCGGCAACGGGCCAGACCTGGGCGAGCTAAAAATCGCCATGACCCTGTTAAGTGCCAACATTGGCGGGTTTGTTCTGGGCTCGGTGTTGGGGGTGGCGAAGCGTAGTAGCACCAATGAGCTCCACTACCAGGAGAGAAAAAAAGCCATTTTTACATTTCTTGTAAAATGGGGAATCATATATGCCATTTATTCTTTCGTCGGCGGCAAGGTGATCGATCTGATATCCGGCGAGGACGGGATGGGTTGGCTGTTCATGCGCGTGTGGGGAATCTATGGCTTCGTCGCGTTGATTATTATCTGGCTAGCCCTCAAGAACACCTCGAAAAACCGCAGTCGAGTGAAATCCTGACGTCGAATCACACCAGCGTGTCATGATCCAGTAGTGTCGGGCACGACAATAGCTTGTTCGCTACCGTGCAGTAAAATGTAGTCGCACTCGCACATCGTTTGATGCTGGTTCCAGCACCAACATAGATGACAGACAAGACCCGCGTTTCTTCATCGGAGAACGCGGGTCTTTGTTTTTCCGGCGGCACGCGCGCCAGTCCTTATTTGCCCGTCGGCGCCGTCCAGTCGTCATACCCCCGCTCGATCCGCCGCAACACCCCATCGCGCTCGAGCGCGGCGAAGGCATCGTTGAGCCGCTCGACGACCGCATCGGGCACGCCGCGGTTGCAGGCAAGGAAGAGCTCATGCCGGTTGAATGCGAGCACCGGGACGATCTTGCCGGCCCAGCCATTCTGTTCGAGCACCACGCTGCCGGGCCGCAGCGCCGCCACCCACAGGTCGATGCGTCCCAGCAGCAGCTTGCGCGGATTGAGCAGGTCGTGCGGTGCGGCGTCAACCGTAAAGCCGCGGCTGCGCAGGTAATGGTCACGCGCATCGCCGTTATACGTGCCGATCCGGTAGGGCCGGGCGTCCTCCAGGTTGCGCAGCGCGATGTGGCGGTCGGCGCGCGCCATCAGCAACCATTGCGCGGTATCAAGCGGACCGACCCACTTGAACAGGGCCTCGCGCTCGGGCGTGCGGGTGGTCGAGTAGACGCAGGCATCGGCGCGCCGGCGGGCGGCGGCATAGGCACGCTTCCATGGCAGCAGCTCGATCGTATAGCCGACGCCGGCGCGGCCGAGCGCGGCACGCACCTTGTCGGTGGCGATGCCGACCACCTGTCCTCGCTCGTCAAGCATGCTCGACGGTGCCGCCGGCTCGGCCGTAATGTACAGGGCCACGTCCCGGCTGCCTGCCGGAACAGCGGCGGCCACCGCATCGGACAGGACGGCCAGCGTGGCCGACAGCGCCGCCAGCGTGATTTGGATTCTCCGCATCAGGACTCCCTTATCGCCGGATACATGAGCGAAAAGGCGGCTCGATACATGTATCACAACATTTATTAATTGAGCATAACCCAAGACTGGCCCTGGTCGTCAATACATAAAACAGCGGGGTAGCGGCAACGCGACAGTCGCAATGTCGCCTTGCCAACTTTTCCTAATAAAATCAAGACTTTCCATAGGGAAAATGCCATACTGGCGGGTGCTTTTTTGTCCTCTCGACGGACCACTCCGGAAGACCTCCATGTCGCTTTTCATGTTGCCCGATGATCCATCGCTGCTCAGCTATGGCATCTACGATCCCAAGCTCGTGCTGCTCTCGCTGCTCGTCGCCATCTTCTCGTCGTGGATGGGCCTGCAGATCGCGGGCCAGGCACGCCAGCGCAACAGCCAGCGTACGATCTTCCTGCTGACCGGCAGCCTGGCGCTCGGCGCCGGCGTCTGGGCCATGCACTTCGTCGGCATGCTCGCCTTTAACCTGTGCACCCGGGTCGGCTACGACCCGATGATCACCGTCGGCTCGAGCCTGCCGAGCATTGGTGCGTCCTTCGTCGCGCTGAACCTGATCGCGCGCGAGCGCCTGGGCAGGACCGGCCTGCTGGCCGGCGGCGTGCTGGTCGGCGCCGGCATCGGCGCGATGCACTACGCCGGCATGGCCGGCATGCGCATGAGCCTGGACCTGCGCTACGACCCGGCGACCTTCGCGCTGTCGATCGTGGTCGCCGTGGTGCTGGCGACGCTGGCCCTGTGGGTGCGCTTCGGCCTGAACCGCCTGCGCTGGATGAGCGAATCCAGGCGCCTGCTGCTGGCGGCGGTGGTCATGGGCTGCGCGATCGCCGGCATGCACTACACCGGCATGGCCGCCGCGCGCTTCGTCGGCACCATCGATCAGAACGCCCCGGCGTCCTCCGACACCACCACCCTGGCGCTGGCCATCTCCCTGATCACCGTCCTGTTCACCGTCGTCGTGCTGGCCGCCAACGGCCTGCTGCGCTACCGCCGCCTGTACGCAGAACTGTCGCGCAGCGAAGCCTGGATGCGCGCCCTGCTCACCACCACCGTCGACGGCGTCATCACGGTCGACCGCGACGGCGCCATCCTCGAATTCAATGCCTCGGCCGAGAAGATCTTCGGCTGGCGCCGCGACGAGATCGTCGGCGGCAACGTGCGCCTCCTGATGCCGGAGGAAGAACGCAACAAGAAAGTCGGCCTGCTCGGCTACCTGCGCGACAGCGGTGCCCATCCCGCGCCCAACAACGCCGAAGTCGACGCCCTGCGCCGCGACGGCAGCCTGGTGCCGATCCGCTTCGCCGTCGGCCATGCGCTCCTGGGCAAGCAGGAACTGTTCGTCTGCTTCGTCACCGACATCAGCGAACGGCGCGAGATGGTGCAGGCGCTGCGCGCCAGCGAGCAGCAGTTCCGCTCCCTGATCGGCACCATTCCCGGCATTTCCTACCGCAGCCGCATCGAAGGCGAGCACCCCATGGTGTTCATCAGCGACGCGGTCGAGCGCGTGGCCGGCTACCCGGCGCGCGACTTCACCGGCATTCCGCCGGGGAGCCCGCCGCGCCGCTGCTTCGGCGCCCTGATCCACGCCGCCGACCGCGTGCGCGTATCGCAGGCGATCGAGGCCGCGCTGGCTGAAGACCGCCCCTGGCTGGTCGAGTACCGCCTGCTGCACGCCGACGGCAGCACCCGCTGGCTGTGGGAAAACGGCACCGGCGTGCGCGACGACCAGGGCGAGCTGGTCTGGCTCGACGGCGTGATCCTCGACATCAGCGAGCGCCGCAAGATGGAAGAGGCGCTGCGCGAGGCCAAGGAGCACGCCGAGCAGGCGGCCGCCGCCCGCGCGACCTTCGTGGCCAACATGAGCCACGAAATCCGTACGCCGATGAATTCCATCCTCGGCTTCACCGACGTGCTGCTCGACGGCGAACTGGCGCCCGACCAGCGCCGCCACCTCGACACGGTGCGCAACGCCGGCCGCTCGCTGCTGCGCCTGCTCAACGAGATCCTCGACACCGCCAAGCTGGAAAAGGGCGCGGTGGAGCTGGAGATCAACGACTTCAACCTGCTCTCGCTGATCGACGAGCTGTCCTCGACGCTGGCGGCGAACGCGCGCGCCAAGGGCCTGCAGGTCGACATCCACTACGACCCGGCACTGCCCACCAATTTGCGCGGCGACGAGCTGCGCATCCGCCAGGTGCTGACCAACCTGCTGGACAACGCGATCAAGTTCACGGCCAGCGGCAGCGTCACCCTGCGCGCCGCGCCGCGCGGCGACCAGCTGCACTTCTCGGTGAAGGACACCGGCATCGGCATCGCGCCCGAGCGCCTGGACGCGATCTTCGATCCCTTCACCCAGGCCGACGCCTCGATGACGCGNNGCAGCTGGTCGAGCTGATGGGCGGGAAGATCTGGGCCGAGAGTACGCTCGGCGAAGGCACCACCTTCCACGTGCTGCTGCCGCTGGTGCTGGCGCGCTTCGCGCCGCAGCAGGCGCGGGTGCGTACCGCCGCCGTGCTGCCGCCGCTGCGCGTGCTGGTGGCCGACGACGTGCCGCAGAACCT
>DOUW01000345.1 GCA_003520365.1 Massilia sp. | reverse complement strand
GGGCCGCCGGCACGACCGAGCGCTTGCGCGACGTGCCGCGCCACCCCGGCCTGCACGGCCTGCTCGGCTATGCCTCGCGCGGCCTGATCTGGGCGCCGCTGTGCGCGGAACTGTTGGCCGCGAAGCTGGAAAACGAGCCGCTGCCGCTGGAGGCGGCGCTGGTCGATGCCCTCGATCCGGCGCGTTTTGTGTTGCGTGCACGCCGCAGCAGCCGCGTTCCGCAGGGTTCGCAGCTGGAATAAGCGCTGTCTGCGTGCGCGCAAGGCGGCGATGGTGCTGTCCGTGCGTATAATTGGCGTATGGCAATTTTTGCGCCGGAAGGAGGGCGCCGGCGCATGGACGACACCCCACATTCCCAGCAGCTCGCGCTGTTTCTCGCCTCGACCGCGCACGACATGAAGAACTCGATCAGCGTGCTCTCGGGCACGCTCGAGCGCCTGCTCGACGGCGCCTCGCCCGAGACCGAGCAGGCCTATCCGCAAATGGCGCAGATGCTGTACCAGACGCGCCGCCTGAACGACAACCTGATGCAGCTGCTGGCCCTGTATAAACGGGTCGGCCAGCCGGAATACCCGTTCGACGTGCAGCCGATCGCGGCAGGCGAACTGGCGGAGCAGGTGGCGGCCCTGAGCCGGGTGCTGCTGCAGGCGCGCGGCATCGGGTTCGAGGTCGAGGTCGACCCCGAGCTGATCTGGCACCTGGACGAGGACCTGATCGTCGGCGTGGTATCGCATGCCGTCAACAACGCGGTGAACTACACGCGCGACCGGGTCCGCCTGGCCCTGCGCCAGGAGGGCGAGCTGCTCGAGATCCGCGTCGAGGACAACGGCGACGGCTACCCGCAGGCCCTGCTGGACGCCGGCTCCGCGGCCCTGAGCGGCGTCGCCAGCGGCGTCAACTTCCAGACCAACAGCGCCGGTCTCGGCCTGTATTTCGCGCGCGAGGTCGCGCGCATGCACCGCCACCGCGGCCGCACGGGCAGCGTCCACCTTGAGAACGGCGGGCAGCTCGGCGGCGGCTGCTTCGTGCTGACCCTGCCATGAATGCGCCGCAAAATCCGCCCGTGAGTAGTCACGATGAGCGCCCCAATGAGCGGCCCAATGAGCGCCCTAACGAGCGCCCCACTGCGCAGCCTGCCGAGCGCAAGGCCGAGCAGATCGACTGGGCCGGCAAGAACTACCTCGTGGTCGACGACTTCATCGGCGTGCGCCAGCTGCTGCGCGAAAGCCTGCGCAACCTGGGCGCACGCAACATCGACCAGGCGTCCAGCGGCGGCGAGGCGATCGGCCTGCTGGCGAAACTGCGCTACGACGTCGTGCTGTGCGACTTCAACCTGGGCGACGGCAAGAACGGCCAGCAGGTGCTGGAGGAAGCGCGGGTGCGCAACCTGCTGCTGCCATCAAGCGTGTGGATGATGGTGTCGGCCGAAAAAAGCGTCGAGTCGGTGATGGGCGCGGCCGAGCACCAGCCGGACGCCTACCTGGTGAAACCGATCACCGAAGGCGTGCTGCTCACGCGCCTGAACCGCGCCTGGCACCGCAAGCAGGTGTTCCGCCCGATCGACCAGGCCTATGCCGAGAAGGACTACCTGCGCGCGGCGCGCCTGTGCGACGAGCAGATCGCCGCCAGCCGCGTGCACGAGATCGAGCTGCTGCGCATGAAGGCGCGCCTGATGGAGAAGAGCGGCGAGCCGGAACGGGCGCGCGAGGCCTACGAGCGCGTGCTGGCCCAGCGCGAATACCAGTGGGCGCGCGCCGGCCTGGCGAAGATACGCATGGCCAACGGCGAACTGGAACAGGCGCGCCAGATGTTCCTCGGCGTGATCGCCGAGAACCGCTACTACATCGACGCCTACGACCAGCTGGCCCAGGTCTACCAGGGCATGGGCAAGCTGGAGGAGGCCTGCTCGATCCTGGAGCGCGCGGCGAAGCTGTCGCCGAATTCGGTGCCGCGCCAGCGCAACCTGGGCAAGATCTGCCTGAAGCTGGGCAACGTCGGCATGGCCGAGAAGGCCTTCCGCAAGTGCATCTCGGTCGGCGAGTACTCGGTGCGCAAGACGCCCGACGCCTACCTCGGGCTGGCGCGCGTGTGCGGGCTGAAGAACGACCCGAAAGAGGCGCTGGTGCACCTCGGTGCGGCGCAGCGCGAGTTCGGCGCCGAGCATGCCGACATCGGCCTGCGCGCCAAGATCACCGAGGGCCTGGTCTACCACGAGAGCGGCGACTACCGCCTCGCGCGCAAGGCCGGCGACGAGCTCGAGGCCTTGCTGAACGCGCGTCCCGAGCGGCCCGACGTGGCGACCTGCCTGGAGATGGCGACCCTGCTGTTTGCCGTCGGCGTGAAGGACGCGCCGGTCGAGCTGCTGTGCTACGTCACCCGCAACAACCACGACAACGCGGTGCTGCTCGACGAGGTGCAGGCGATCTTCGCCAAGGCGCGCATGGCCGACGAGGGCGAGGAGCTGATCCGCGCCGCGAAGAAGCAGGCCTCGGACCTGATGAACCAGGGCGTGCTGCTCTGGAAGACGGGCAAGCTGGGCGAGGCCGTCAAATGGATGCGCAACGCACGCCAGAAACTGCCGAACAACCAGCGCATCCTGTTCAACGCGGCCCAGGTGCTGGTCTCGCACATGCGCGAAAAAGGCTATGCCGAACTGCTCGCCGCCGAGGCGCACGAAGTGCTGACCCACGTCGACCGCCTGCAGCCGGGGCAGCAGCGCTTCGCGCAGCTGATGGAGCAGCTGGCGGCGCTGACGCCGAAGCAGGAAGCTCAGGAACCGGAGTCCGCAACGTCGGATGACACCGCGGCCTGACCGAAGGGCGTAGGGTGGGCTCTCGAGCCCACGCGGTCGTGCGGCTGATTTGGCGCAGCAAAGCCGCCAGTCGGTACGTCGGCATCGCGACGCCTGCCAGCGCTCCCTCGTCATCGCAGTACCATACCGCGTGGGCACAAGTGCCCACCCTACCGAAACGCGTCGCGCCCGCAGCCGCATTGCCCACCGCACCCGCACGCCGGCCTGGCCGGCACAGGCGGCACCGGCGGAACCATCGGCGCCAGCCCATGCTCGCGCAGCAGGCGCGCACACAGCCTAGCGACATCG
>DOUW01000422.1 GCA_003520365.1 Massilia sp. | reverse complement strand
TTTTTTATATTCGAGGAAGTGCAGGGGAGACGTGCAGGAAGCACAAACAAAAACAGCAGCCATCGGCTGCTGTCTTCGTTGAATTCTGTGGTCGGGGTGAGAGGATTCGAACCTCCGGCCTCTACGTCCCGAACGTAGCGCTCTACCGGGCTAAGCTACACCCCGACGGGTTTGAGATCTCGGTTCCGAAATCTCGGGAAGGCATTACTATAGTTGTCTTAATGGTTCCTGTCAACAGCAAAGCTGCACAATTGCAGCAGGCTTTGCTTGTAGACGCTCTCCGGCAGGTCGGCGATGGCGTCGGCGGCGCGGCGCGCGGCGCTTTCGGCTTCGCGGCGGGTATAGTCCAGCGCGCCGCTCGAAGTCACGGCCGACAGCACCGCGTCGAAATGCTGCTCGTCGCCCTGTTCGATGCAGGTGCGCACCAGTTCGCGCTGCGCCGGCGTGCCATGTTCCATCAGGTAGATCAGCGGCAGGGTGGGCTTGCCTTCGCGCAGGTCGTCGCCGACGTTCTTGCCGATCTCGGTGGCGTCGCCGGCGTAGTCCAGCACGTCGTCGATCAGCTGGAACGCCGTGCCCAGCGAGCGGCCGTATTCGCCGGCGGCTTCGATCTGGGTCTCGTTGGCGCCGGCGATCAGGGCGCCCAGTTCGGCGGCGGCCTCGAACAGCTTGGCGGTCTTGGAACGGATCACGGTGAGGTAGCTCTCGTGGGTCACGTCCGGGTCGTGCATGTTCAGCAGTTGCAGCACTTCGCCTTCGGCGATGACGGTGGTGGCGCGCGACAGGATCTGCATCACGCGCATGTTGTCCAGGCTGGTCATCATCTCGAACGAGCGCGAGTACAGGTAGTCGCCGACCAGCACCGAGGCGGCATTGCCGAACAGGGCGTTGGCGGTCTGGCGGCCGCGGCGCATCGAGGATTCGTCGACCACGTCGTCGTGCAGCAGGGTCGCGGTGTGGATGAATTCGACCACCGCCGCCAGTTCGTGGTGCGCGGTACCCCGGTAGCCGTACGCATTCGCCAGCAGCAGCACCAGCACCGGGCGGATACGCTTGCCGCCGGCGCCGATGATGTATTCGGAGATCTGGTTGACCAGGCTGACGTCGGATTGCAGGCGCTGGCGGATCACCGTGTTCACCGCCGCCATGTCGTCGGCGATCGTCTGGGTAAGTTTGTTCTGTTGGGCGTGTTGGGTAGCGGCGGACAAGGCGAACCTGCGATAAGTGTGCGTTGAGTGCGGCGATTATACGACAAGCATGCATAAGCCGTGCCATTTGCCCAACTGTACTGGAATGCCATGGTTTTCCGGGCAGGAAAGGGGCCCGTTGCCGGGGTGCCACACTCATCAGGCATGCATCCCGGCTTTTGACGCGTTGCGGCGAATTATGTATAATCCTCTGTTCCCCGGCATCAGACCAGCCCAGCGCCAGTCGCCGGCGGGAATTCTTTAAACATTTGATGAGGTTTCAATCATGTACGCGGTCATAAAAACCGGTGGCAAGCAATACAAAGTTGTCGCTGGCGAAAAACTCAAAGTAGAACAGATACCGGCAGACATTGGTTCCGAACTCACGATCGATCAGGTCCTCGCCGTTGGCGCGGGCGAAAGCATCAAGTTTGGTGCTCCGCTGGTCGAAGGTGCTACGGTTCTGGTGAAGGTCGTTTCCCACGGTCGCCACGACAAGGTTCGCATTTTCAAGATGCGCCGTCGTAAGCACTACCAGAAGCGTCAAGGCCACCGCCAGAACTTCACCGAAATCCAAGTGGTTTCGATCAACGGCTAATTGCCCGGTCTAATTTTCAAAGTCATCAAGGAGTACATCCATGGCACACAAAAAAGGCGGCGGCACTACCCGTAACGGCCGTGATTCAGAAAGCAAGCGCCTCGGCGTGAAAGTGTACGGCGGCCAGGCGATCAACGCCGGCGGCATCATCGTGCGTCAGCGCGGCACCCAGGTTCGTCCGGGCGTCAACGTCGGCCTCGGCAAGGACCACACCCTGTTCGCCCTGGTGAACGGCACGGTCAAGTTCGTCAAGCAAGGCGTCGGTTCGAAGCAGTACGTCACCGTCGTCGCGAACGAAGCAGTCGCAGCTTAATCAAGCATGCAAGCGCCGCCTCGAGCGGCGCGTCTTGTAAGGCGCAAGCCTTCCATCAAGAGGCTCTGCCCGCGGTAGGGCCTTTTTAGCGCCTAACAAAGCACTCATGGCGGCGTCTCGCCGCAGCGTACTGTCTGCGACAATGCGCCTTGTCCTGAGCGTTTTGTTAGGCGCTATCGTTTTTTTGGCGGTCATCATGAAGTTTATCGACGAAGCAAGAATTGAAGTCATCGCCGGCGACGGCGGCAACGGGTGCGCCTCGTTCCGCCGCGAAAAGTTCCGTCCCTTCGGCGGTCCGGACGGCGGCGACGGCGGCAAGGGCGGCTCGATCTGGGCGGTTGCCGATCGCAACATCAACACCCTGGTCGACTTTCGTTATTCGAAAGTGCACACCGCGCGCAACGGCGAAGCCGGCCGCGGCTCGGACTGCTACGGCAAGGGCGCGGAGGACGTGGTCCTGCGCATGCCGGTCGGTACGCTGATCGTCGATAACGTCAACGGCGAGATCATCGCCGACCTGACCGAACACGGCCAGACCGAACTGCTCGCCAAGGGCGGCGAGGGCGGCTGGGGCAACATCCACTTCAAGACCTCGACCAACCGCGCGCCGCGCCAGAAGACCGACGGCAAGGCGGGCGAACGCCGCGAGCTGCGCCTGGAGCTGAAGGTGCTGGCCGACGTGGGCCTGCTGGGCATGCCGAACGCCGGCAAGTCGACGTTCATCACGGCCGTCTCGAACGCCAAGCCGAAGATCGCCGACTACCCGTTCACGACCCTGCATCCGAACCTCGGCGTGGTGCGCGTCTCGCACGCGAAGAGCTTCGTCATCGCCGACATCCCGGGCCTGATCGAGGGCGCGGCCGAAGGCGCGGGCCTCGGTCACCAGTTCCTGCGCCACCTGTCGCGCACCGGCCTGCTGCTGCACATCGTCGACCTGGCGCCGTTCGAGGCGACGGTCGATCCGGTGAAGGAAGCCAAGGCCCTGATCAAGGAACTCGAGAAGTACGACGAGGAACTGCTGAACAAGCCGCGCTGGCTCGTGCTGAACAAGCTCGACATGCTGCCGGAAGAAGAGCGCAAGAAGAAGGTCAAGGACTTCCTCAAGAAGCTGGCCTGGAAAGGTCCGGTCTTCGAGATCTCGGCCTTGAACCGCGAAGGCTGCCAGGAACTGATCAACGCAATCTACCTGCACCTGGAAGAGAAGCGCGCGCTCGACGTGCGCGTGGACGAGACGACCCAGATGACCGAGGAAGCGCGCGGCATCAACTCGATCGATCCGGACGATCCCCGCTTCAAGATTCTTGAAGACTGAGGCGCCGATCATCAAGAAAGGGTTTCGCTTCACGCGCGCCTGGGCGCGCACCCAGCTGCTGCAGCTGGTAGCCACCGCCAGTTCGCTGGCGGCGCTCGTGGCGCTCCTCGACCCCGACCGGGTCGCGGCCGCCATGGGCCTGTTTCTCGTTGGCGTGAACGGCTACAGCCAGTTCTACGCCATCTACGTCGGAGTGCGCCTCGCCACCGCGGGGCTGGCTCTGCTGGCGGCAAGGCGGGGCGACCAGCCCATCCTCGGCGACCTCGTTGCATTGTTCCTGCTGGCCCAGCCGGCCGGGCGCCTGGTCGCGGCATTCGCGATCGGCCTGCCGCATGGGTCCTTGTTCATCGTAAGCGGGATCGAGTTGCTGGCGGGCCTGGCCCTGCTGGCCTTGCGTCCCCGGGAAAAGAGGCTTTCGCCATGAGCGCAGCACATCAATCCGTCATCCGGCAAGCCGGCCGCATCATCGTCAAGGTCGGCTCCTCCCTCGTCACCAACGAAGGCCGCGGCCTCGACCATGGCGCGATCGCGCGCTGGGCCGGGCAGATCGCCGCCCTGCGCGGGCTCGGCAAGGACGTGGTCCTGGTCAGCTCCGGCGCGATCGCCGAAGGCATGCTGCGCCTGGGCATGG
>DOUW01000032.1:549-3001 GCA_003520365.1 Massilia sp. | reverse complement strand
GCCGCCGGCCACCGCCCAGGCCCAGCAGACCGGCCAGCCGACCCAGGTGACGCCAGCCGCCACCGGCCCGGCCGCCACCCTGGCCCAGCAGGTGGACGTCGAGGAAATCCTGACCAACAAGCAGAAGGCCTCGGGCCAGCAGCTGAACTGGCGCACCTCGATCGTCGACCTGCTCAAGCTGCTCGATCTCGACTCCAGCCTGCAGGCGCGCAAAGAGCTGGCCGCCGAACTGCACTACACCGGCGACACCAGCGACTCGGCCACGATGAACATCTGGCTGCACAAGCAGGTCATGAAGAAGCTGGCCGAGAACGGCGGCAAGGTGCCGGCCGACCTGCAGGACTAAGCCAGCACGCTCAATCTGCGAGGGTCGTGTTCACGGCGGTTCCGCAGCTGAAGCGGAACCGCGCGAACGCGTTCTTGCGCGTGGCGCAGCAGCCGCAGCGGTCGAACAGGCCGATGCCGCAGTGCGGGCAGTAGTCGATCGCGGTGTCCTTCACGTCCACCGCGCGTTCGCAGCCCGGGCAGACGCTCTTGCCCAGCCGCGCCAGCGCCAGGTCGCGTTCAACGCACATGAAAACGTCGCGGCTATCTGCCGCCGCATGAACGCGTGGGCGGCGCCCCGGCAGCGTGACCGCACGCCGCCGGGTACAGCCGCCCCCTACGAAAGCATCAGAAGTACGACAGCCCCAGTGCGCGGCGCACTTCGTCCATGGTCTGCGCAGCCACTTCGCGCGCCTTCATCGTACCTTCCTTCAGCATGGCCAGCACTTGTCCCTTGTCCTGGGCGTACTCTTCGCGGCGCGCGCGGATCGGGGCCAGCATGTCCTGCAGCACGGTGTCGAGGCGTTTCTTGACGACGCTGTCGCCCAGGCCGCCGCGCACGTAATGGGCCTTCATCTCTTCCAGCGCTTCCTTCTCCGGGTCGAAGGCGTCGAGGTAGAGGAAGGCGACGTTGCCTTCCAGGTGGCCCGGGTCGGACACCTTCAGGTGCAGCGGGTCGGTGTAGACCTGCTTGACGGCGGCGCGGATCTGGTCGGCGCTGTCGCCCAGGTTGATGGTGTTGCCGAGCGACTTGCTCATCTTGGCCTTGCCGTCGATGCCAGGCAGGCGGCCGATTTCCGGCACCAGGGCCTTGCACTCGACCAGGATGTCGCGCTTCGCGATGCGGTTCATGCGGCGCACGATCTCGTTGCACTGCTCGATCATCGGGATCTGGTCCTCGCCCACCGGCACCAGGGTTGCCTTGAAGGCGCTGATGTCGGAGGCCTGGCTGGCCGGGTAGGTCAGGAAGCCGGCCGGGATGTCGCGCTCGAAACCGCGCAGCTGGATTTCCGTCTTGACAGTCGGGTTGCGCTCCAAGCGTGCGACGGTCACGAGGTTCAAATAATAAAATGTCAACTCGGCCAGTTCCGGGACCTGGGACTGGATGAAGATCGTGGAGCGCGACGGATCGATACCGACCGCGAGGTAATCGAGCGCCACTTCGACAACGTTGCGATGTACCTTGCCGGTGTCATCCATGTTGTCGGTGAGCGCCTGGGCGTCGGCAAGCATGACGAACTGGCGGTACTGGTCCTGGTAAACCACGCGATTGCGCAGGCTGCCCACATAGTGGCCGAGGTGCAGCGGACCGGTCGGACGGTCGCCGGTGAGGATCACGTGTGCCGGAGCCGGGGTGCCTGGGGCGTTTGCTGGGGTGTCTTGCAAGCTCATCGAGTTTCCTTGGGTTGAGCCTCGATCCTGCCGCGCAAACGAAAACGCCACCTGAATCGAGGCGGCGTTCATTGAGTCACATCTTCTCTACTGGGCCGCGCGCTGTCAGCGGCGCCACCAGTTGCAAAACGAGATATGTGGGTTCAGAAAATTCATGGATGGCATGTTTGCAGGTTGGCGCCCCGCTGTCAACCGTCTTCACGGCAAGCGCCTCGCTCACCGGGCTCGGGGGACCCGGTGCAACCTGTCCGAACCTTTTGCTTTCGGCGGCCATCTAAAAAGTTTTTGTTGTCAAAATTTTAAAGAGTGGTGAATGATGAATACTAATACGAGCCCGAACAGCCAAACCCGCCCACTGGAACTCTGGGGCGGCCTCGAGTGCACCGTCAACCGCGTCCGCGACGACTACTTCAGCCAGCTCGACCGCAACGGTCACGCCCAACGCGCCTGCGACGTCCAACGCTTCGCCTCGCTCGGCATTCGTGCCATTCGCTACCCCGTACTGTGGGAACGCACCGCGCCGGACGGCGTCGACAAGGCCGACTGGAGCTGGCCGGACGAGCGCCTGCCGGCCCTGGTTGACGCCGGCGTGACGCCGATCGCCGGCCTGGTGCACCACGGCAGCGGCCCGCGCGACACCAGCCTGCTCGACCCGGCCTTCCCCGAGCGCCTGGCCGAGTACGCCGCCGCGGGCGCCGCGCGCCCCCCCCCGCCCCGGGGGCACCCCCCCCCCCCC
>DOUW01000032.1:0-355 GCA_003520365.1 Massilia sp. | reverse complement strand
AGCGCCGCTGGCTGGCCTGGGACCTGCTGTGCGGAATGGTCAAGCCTGGGCACAAGCTCTGGAATTACCTGGTCGGCACCGGCATCGACGCGGCCGAATTCCTCTGGTTCCGCGACAACCCCTGCCCGCCCGACGTCATCGGCGTGAATTACTACGTCACCAGCGAGCGCTGGCTCGACCATCGCCCCGAACGCTACCCGCAGCACCACCGCGGCGTGGCCGACGGCATCCCCTGCGCCGACATCGAGGCCTCGCGCGCGCTGGCCACGCCGACCGCCGGCATCGGCCCGCTGCTGTCCGAAGTCTGGGAGCGCTACCGCCTGCCGCTGGCGATCACCGAAGCCCACATCGACGC
>DOUW01000167.1 GCA_003520365.1 Massilia sp. | reverse complement strand
AGGCCGCGGGTGTCGACCGAGCTGGCGTAGCCGGCTTCCAGGGCCGGCACCGGCACGATGACCGGCGCGGTTTCCAGGTGGGCGTCGGGCTTGTCCATCAGGTCGGCCGGGCCGCCCAGGGCGGTGACCATGCGCGCGAAGCGCTCGGCGGCTTCGCCCGAGTCGAGCGCGGCCTGCAGCTTGGCGCGCGCTTCGTCGGTGCTCTGGGCCAGGCTTGAAATCACCAGCATCTCGGCGCACAGCGCCATCGTCACTTCGTGCAGGCGCGCCGGGCGCGACTTGCCGGTCAGGTAGTCGATCGCGACGCGCACTTCGACCGCGTTACCGGCGGCGTGGCACAGCGACTCGTTCATGCCGGTCAGGATGGCCGAGGTGCGGGTGCCGGCGCCGTTGCCGACGCTGACGATGCTCTCGGCCAGTTCCAGCGATTTTTCCGGGGTCGGCATGAAGGCGCCGCTGCCCACTTTCACGTCCATGACGAGGGCGTCCAGGCCCGCCGACAGCTTCTTCGACAGGATCGAGCCGGTGATCATCGCCACCGATTCGACGGTCGCCGTGGTGTCGCGGATGCTGTAGAAGCGCTTGTCGGCCGGCGCCAGCAGGGCGGTCTGGCCGATGATGGCCACGCCCACGTCCTTGACGACCTTGCGGAACAGCTCGGGTTCCGGCACGGTGCTGTAGCCGGGGATCGAGTCGAACTTGTCGAGCGTGCCGCCGGTGTGGCCCAGGCCGCGGCCCGAGATCATCGGCACGAAGCCGCCGCAGGCCGCGACCATCGGGCCGAGCATGAGCGAGACCACGTCGCCGACGCCGCCGGTCGAGTGCTTGTCGACCACCGGGCCCGGCAGGTCCAGCGATTTCCATTCCAGGACCTGGCCGGAATCGCGCATCGCCAGGGTAAAGGCGACGCGTTCGTCCATGGTCATGTCGTTGAAGTAGACGGCCATCGCGAGCGCCGCGATCTGGCCTTCGGTGACGCTGCCGTCAGGGATGCCGCGGACAAAAAACTGGATTTCTTCCGCGGTCAGGATGCCGCCGTCGCGCTTCTTGCGGACGATTTCTTGGGGGAGGAACATAGGATGTTCGCCTCTCATAAATTCAAATAAACAAACGGGCGCAATCGTATCGATAACGCCGGAAACGACGTAGGGTGGGGCATTTGAGGCGGGGCCTTAAATGCAAAATGTGCCCACGCGGTGATACGTAGCCTATGCCGGTCGATCACGCGATCGAAGCCATTATCCATGCCGGCCCGACCACGACATCGCAGATGTCAACTATCACCGCGTGGGCACGGGGCGCCCACCCTACCCGTCACGCGTCAACGTGACGGTACTCTTACTATTTGGTTAAACGCCGTACGGAATCCAGACGTTTTTTACCTGGCTGGCGTGCTGCAGCACGGCGCGGCCGCATGCCTGCTTGGCATCGAACCAGTCGCGGCCCTTGCCGCCGCCGACCCAGGTGCGCTTCAGCGTTTCCGCGGACAGACGCTCGACCTCGGCGCAGCCTTCCGCCGAACCGTCGTGACGCCACACCGCGTCCACGTCGCCGTGGGTCGCCAGGGTGCGCGCCAGCTCGTCGGCCGAACCGGTGACGATGTTCAGCGCGCCGCCCGGCAGGTCCGAGGTATCCAGCACCTGGTACAGGTCGGTGGCCGACAGCGGGTAGGCTTCCGACGGCACGGCGACCACGCGGTTGCCCAGCGCCAGCGCCGGAGCGACCAGCGAGATGAAGCCCAGCAGCGGGTTCTCGTTCGGGCAGATCACGCCGATCACGCCGACCGGCTCGTTCAGCGCGACGGTAATGCCGTGCATCGGCGGCTGGTGCGCCAGGCCGTCGTACTTGTCGGCCCAGGCCGCCCAGTAGAACAGGCGCTCGATCGAGGCCTGCACTTCGCGGGCTGCGTCCTTCGCACCGGTCTGCGCGGCGATGCGC
Source organism: Massilia sp. (assembly GCA_003520365.1). Classification (GTDB taxonomy): domain Bacteria; phylum Pseudomonadota; class Gammaproteobacteria; order Burkholderiales; family Burkholderiaceae_D; genus Telluria; species Telluria haematophila. The sequence goes on along the minus strand of DOUW01000167.1, from coordinate 3,755 downwards.
TGGGCGAATTCGTCGGCGCGGATCGCCAGGTTCTCGGCGATGTAGTACAGCACCTGGGCGCGGTTGTGCGCGGTGGCCTTGGTCCAGCCGGACGCCTTGTGCGCCGCTTCGACGGCGTTGCGGATGTCCTTGCGGCTGCCCTCGCCGACGTCGGCCAGGAAGGCGCCGTTGGCGCCGGCGATGGCGCGGCTGTAGGCGCCGTCCGGGCGGGCCTGCTTGCCGCCGATGTAGAGCTTGGCGGTGCGGTCGACGGCGAACGGGCTGTCGCCCTCTGCGGCTTTCACTTTGCCTTTTTCGGCGATGACCGGCGCCGCCGGGCGTGCGTCTTCCGACAGGTGGGTCAGGTATTCGTACATGCCCTCCTTGCCGCCCTCGCGGCCGAAGCCCGATTCGCGGTAGCCGCCGAAGCCGCAGGCCGCGTCGAACTGGTTGGCGGTGTTGATCCAGACCACGCCGGCCTTGATCTGCGGCGCCACGTCCAGCGCCAGCGAGATCGATTCCGACCACACGTAGGCGGCCAGGCCATACACGGTGTTATTCGCCAGCTGGACCGCCTCGCCCGGGGTGCGGAAGCTCATCGCCACCAGCACCGGTCCGAAGATCTCGGTCTGGGCGACCGAGGCCGAGGTCGAGGCGCCGGTGATCAGGGTCGGCAGGTACCAGGAGCCGGCTTGTGGCGCTTCGCAGGCCGGCTGCCAGATCTCGCAACCCTCGGCACGGGCGGCTTCGACCAGGCCGTGGATGCGCTGCTGCTGCACTGGGTCGACCAGGGCGCCGATGTCGTTCGATTTATCCAGCGGCGAGCCGACGCGCAGGTTCTGCATGCGCGCTTTCACTTTCGCGATGAAGCGGTCGTAGACCGACTCCTGCACCAGCAGGCGCGAGCCCGCGCAGCACACTTGCCCCTGGTTGAACCAGATCGAGTCGACCAGGCCTTCGACGGCGGCGTCGAGGTCGGCGTCGTCGAACACGATGAAGGGCGACTTGCCGCCCAGTTCCAGCGACAGCTTCTTGCCGCTGCCCGCGGTAGCCTTGCGGATGATGCGGCCGACTTCGGTCGAGCCGGTGAAGGCCAGCTTGTCGATGCCCGGGTGATTCACGATGGCTTCGCCGACGCGGCCGTCGCCGGTGACGATGTTGACCACGCCGGCCGGCACACCGGCCTGCTGGCAGATCTCGGCGAACAGCAGCGCGGTCAGCGAGGTGTACTCGGCCGGCTTGAAGACGACGGTATTACCGGCGGCCAGCGCCGGGGCGATTTTCCACGCCAGCATCAAGAGCGGGAAGTTCCATGGCACGATCTGGCCGACCACGCCGACGGCGCGGTAGTCGGCGAATTCCTCGGCCTGCAGCGCGGCCCAGCCGGCGTGGTGGTAGAAGTGGCGGGCGGCCAGCGGCAAATCGGCATCGCGGGTTTCGCGGATGGTCTTGCCGTTGTCCAGGGTTTCCAGCACCGCGAACAGGCGGGCGTGCTTTTGCAGCAGGCGCGCCAGCGCGTACATCCCCTTCGCGCGGCCATGGCCGCCGAGGGCGACCCAGCCCGGCTGGGCGCGGCGTGCGGCCGCGACGGCGCGCTCGACGTCGTCAGCGGTGGCTTGCGTGACCTGCGCCAGTTCCGAGCCGTCGGCCGGGTTGTTCGATGCAAAAGTGTCGGCAGCCTCGGTCCAGGCGTTGTCGATGAAGAGGCCGAAACGGCGTCCATGCCCGTCCAGCCACGCGTGCGCTTCTTTGGTGGTTTCAGGAGCGGGGCCGTAATCCATAGTTTGCAGAATCTCTTTAATTGTTGGCATGACGAATCCGTTCGGTGTTTAAGGTTGCGCGTGGCGGTGGGCTGCCGAGTAGGCGCCGGTGACGTAGTGTTCGAGCTGGCGCTCGATGTCGGTCAGCAGGCTCGACGCGCCGATGCGGAACAGGTGCGGCTGCAGCCACTCGTTGCCCAGCTCTTCCTTCATCACGGTCAGGTATTGCAGGGCCGACTTCGCGGTGGAGACACCGCCGGCCGGCTTGTAGCCGACCATGAAGCCGGTCTGCTCGTAGTATTCGCGGATCGCGCGCACCATCACCAGCGACACGGGAATGGTGGCGTTCACGCCTTCCTTGCCGGTCGAGGTCTTGATGAAGTCGGCGCCGGCCATCATGCAGACCCACGAGGCCTTCGCCACGTTGTCCAGGGTGACCAGGTCGCCGGTGGCGAGAATCGCCTTCACATGCGCCTCGCCGCAGGCCTGGCGGTAGGCCAGCATTTCGTCGTACAGGGCTTGCCAGTTGCCGGTCAGGACGTGCTGGCGGGTGATGACGATGTCGATCTCGGTGGCGCCGGCGGCGACCGACAGTTCGATCTCGCGCAGCTTGGTTTCCATGCTCGACAGGCCGGCCGGGAAGGCGGTCGACACGGCGGCGATCGGCAGGCGGCCCTGGATGATCTTCGCGGCCGGCTGGATCATCTCGTGGTACACGCAGACCGCGCCGGTCTGCAGCGTTTCCAGGCCCAGTGCCTGCATCAGGTCGGCGCGCAACGGGCGCATCGCCTTGCGGCACAGGCGCTCGACGCGGCCCGGGGTGTCGTCGCCGGACAGCGTGGTCAGGTCCATGCACTCGATGGCGCGGACCAGCCAGGCGGCCTGGTATTCCTTCTTCACCGTGCGGCGGTTCGCCAGGCTGGCGGCGCGGCGGTCGGCCGCGTTGCGGTTCACCTTCAGGCTGTTGACCCAGCCGAGGTCGAGGCCGACGGCGGTGTTACGTTTGAAGTCCAGGTTCTGGGTCATAGCAGTGCGGTTCCGTTCGAGAGGGGTTTGACGCCGAGGTGTTTCGCCAGGGTGGCGCCGATATCGGAGAAGGTCGATGCCGTCGGGAGTTCCTGCGGCGCGACATTCGGGCCGAAGAAGATCATCGGGATGTGTTCGCGGGTGTGGTCCGAGCCCGGCGCGGTCGGGTCGCAGCCGTGGTCGGCGGTGATCACGACCAGGTCGCCATCCTTCAGCTTCGCCATGAACTCGGGCAGGCGCGCATCCAGCTCGTGCAGCGCGTTCGAATAACCGGCGACGTCGCGGCGGTGGCCGAAGTGCATGTCGAAGTCGACGAAGTTCACGAAGGTGAGCGACTTTTCCGGTGCGTCGTCGGCCACTTCGAGCAGGCGGTCGAACAGCGCCATGTTGTCCGGGCCCTTGACCAGGCGGGTCACGCCCTGGCCGGCGAAGATGTCGCTGATCTTACCCAGGGCGATGACGTCGCCTCCCGCGTCCTTCACGTGGTCGAGCAGGGTCGGCGCGGTGGGCGGCACGGCGTAGTCGTGACGGTTCGCGGTGCGCTTGTAGTCGCCGTTGGCGCCTACGAAAGGACGCGCGATCACGCGGCCGATGTTGTAGGGCTTGACCAGCTCGTAGGCCGCTTCGCAGACCGCGTACAGGCGCTCCAGGCCGAAGTGCTCTTCGTGCGCGGCGATCTGCAGTACAGAGTCAGCCGAGGTGTAGAGGATCGGCTTGCCGCTGGCGACGTGCTCGTCGCCCAGCTCGTTGATGATGGTGGTGCCGGAAGCGTGGCAGTTGCCGAGCCAGCCCGGCACGCCGGTCAGCTCTTGCAGTTTATCCGTGAGTTCTTGCGGGAAGGACGGCACGGTCTTCGGGAAGTAGCCCCAGTCGAACAGCACCGGCACGCCGGCGATCTCCCAGTGGCCGCTCTGCGTGTCCTTGCCGGTCGACTGCTCGCGCGCGGCGCCCCAGGCGCCGGTGAAGCCGTCGCGCTGGCCGAAGCCGGCG
>DOUW01000161.1 GCA_003520365.1 Massilia sp. | reverse complement strand
AGCAAACGCCTCCCCGCGTTGGACAGCCGCAGGAGTCGGTCTCCTGGGCCGCTCTTGTACGGCGGTCTTATGCGGTGGCCTTGCGCGGCCTCATGCGGCTTCCGGCAGCGTTGCCGTCCCGGCGCCGGCAGGCGCTGCCACGACGGCCTGCTCCTGGGCCGCCTCGGCCATGCGGCGCAGGATGTGGCCGGCGGCGATCATGCCGAAGCTGGCCGTCACCACCATGCTCGAACCGAAACCGGCGCAGTTCAGGCCGGTGACGCTGGAGCCCACCTCGCAGGCTTCCCCTTCTTCCGGGTAGCGCAGCGGCTCCATCGAGAACACGGCGTCGATGTGGTACTTCTGCTTTTCGCCGCGCGAGAAACCGTACTGCGCGCGCAGCAGCTTGCGCACCTTTTTCAGGAGCGGCTCCTGCTCGGTGCGGGCCAGGTCGCGCACTTCGATTTTCGTCGGGTCGAGCTGGCCGCCGGCGCCGCCGATGGTGACCAGGGGCAGCTTGTGGTCGCGGCAGTAGGCGATCAGGGCGGCCTTGGCCTTGACGCTGTCGATGGCGTCCACCACGTAGTCGAAACCCTTGCCGGCGATCATCTGCTCGATGTTATCGGGCTCGATGAAGTCCTCGACCAGGGTCACCTGGCAGAAAGGATTGATTTGCGCGATACGCTCGCGCAGCGCCTCGATCTTCGGCATGCCGACGGTCGAGCTCAAGGCCTGGATCTGGCGGTTGATGTTCGACTCGGCCACATTATCGAGGTCGATCAGGGTGAGGTGGCCGACCGCGCTGCGCGCCAGCGCCTCGACCACCCAGGAACCGACGCCGCCGACGCCGATCACGCAAACGTGCGCCGCGCGGAAGCGTTCCAAGGCACGCTCGCCGTAAAGACGGGCAATGCCGCCGAAACGGCGTGCGAAGTCGACGTCATCGTCCAAAGTTCCTGCCGGGATGGGGTGGTTGATCGTATTCATAGCCCAGCATTTTACCGGACCGGGCAGGCACGACTTGCTCTAAAATGCAAGTCAGTCAATCAAAAATTATTTTCCTTGTCGCAAAAACGCAAATGAATGATTTCCTCCCGGAAGCCGCTCCCGGTTTCGACCAGCCGATCGCCGTCCTCAAGCATTGTCACGGACGCATCCGCAAGCAGCTCGGCACGCTCGAACGCCTGCTCTCGCACCTGCCCGAGCACGGCGCCGACGAGCAGGCGCGCCAGGCGGCCGGCGCGGTGCTGAAGTACTTCGAGAAGGCAGCCCACCTGCACCACGACGACGAAGAGCAGGACCTGATCCCGATGCTGCGCGCGGTGGCCCAGGGCGAGGACGCCGCCACCCTGCAGGCGCTGGCGCCGGTGATCCTGCAGGACCACAAGGACATGGACGCCCTCTGGCAGGACCTGCACGAGCAGCTCGCCGCGATTGCCGACGGCAGCGCCAGCACGCTGTCGACCACCAACGTGCAGCGCTTCTGCCAGCGCTACCTGTCCCACATGGAACGCGAGGAAAGCACGCTGGCGCCGATGGCGCTGCGCCTGTTCTCGGGCGAGCAGATGGCGCGCCTGGGCCAGGCGATGCAGCAACGCCGCGGGATCGATGCGCCGGCGCCCTCGATCGGCGAAGCGGTGGCCGGCCTGCGCAAGGATTACGGCCAGGCCAGCCTGAACGAGGACGACGTGCTGGACGACCCGATCCAGCAGTTCACGCGCTGGTTCGAACAGGCCTTGAAAGCCGAGGTCAACGAGCCGAACGCCATGAACGTGGCGACGGTCGACGCCGATGGCCGGCCGAGTTCGCGCATCGTGCTGGTCAAGCAGTTCGACGAGCGCGGCTTCACCTGGTACACCAATTACGACAGCCGCAAGGCGCAGGAACTGCGTGCCAACCCGCATGGCGCCTTGTTATTCTTCTGGAGCGAACTCGAGCGCCAGGTGCGCATCGAGGGCCGGGTCGAAACCACCTCGCCCGAGGAAAGCGACAAGTATTTCCACAGCAGGCCGCTGAAGAGCCGCCTGTCGGCGATTGCCTCCCAGCAGAGCGCGCCGATCGCAAGCCGCGCGGCCCTGGAACAGAACTACGAAGCGGTCGCCGCGCAAGCCGGCGAGGCGCCGCCGCGTCCCGCCAACTGGGGCGGCTTCCGGCTGGTGCCCGAGCGCATCGAGTTCTGGCAGGGACGCCGCTCGCGTTTCCATGACCGCATCGTCTACGAGCGGCAGCAGGACGGCAGCTGGACGCGGCAGCGTTTGCAGCCCTAGTTTGCAAGCGCGGTGCCAAGCACCCTTGCAACCGCAGTTGTAGTCGCATTTGTAACCGCATTTGTAAAGGCAAGCAGGTCTCGACAAGCCGCCACAGCGGCAGCAGTTTTCGAGTGATTCGTATGGCCGGCGCGGCATGGGCCGGCTTCTTCTCAAAGCCGGAGGAATACGTGTTCAACGAAATGAAGCTGACTGCCTGGAGCGCGGGCATGCGCAGCAAGCTGTCCCTGCCCTTGCGGGTGGAACTCTGGAACGGAGAACATGTCGACCTGTCCGCCGAAGCGCCGCGCGTGACGATCCGCATCCCGCAGGCATCCTCGCTGCGCTACCTGCTCTCGCCCTCGCTCTACAACCTCGGGCGCGCCTACGTCGAGGGCGCGATCGACGTCCAGGGCCGCGCCGCCGACATGATCCGCATCGGCAGCGAACTGGCGGCATCGAGCGGCAAGCACGAACGCCACTTCACCCATCCGCTGCGCCTGCTGTCGCCGCACACGCGCAAGAAGGACGCCGAGGCGATTCGCTACCACTACGACGTCTCCAACGAGTTCTACCAGGCCTGGCTCGACGAGAACATGGTCTATTCCTGCGCTTATTTCGAGACCGGCGAGGAAGACCTCGGCACGGCGCAGGTGCGCAAGATCGACCACATCCTGACCAAGATCGGCGTGCGCCCCGGCCACACCCTGCTCGACATCGGCTGCGGCTGGGGCGCGCTGGCGATCCGCGCGGCGCGGCAGTTCGGCGCGCGCGTGGTCGGG
>DOUW01000162.1 GCA_003520365.1 Massilia sp. | reverse complement strand
CGGGTCACCCAGGGCAGTGGGTCGGCCGTGCTGGCCGCCGACGTCGACGCGCGCCTGCCGGCGAACGTCGTGCGCGTGGCCGCCGCCCATCCGGCAACCGCTACGCTCGGCGCCATGTTTGGTGCCATTTCCGTTGAAAAAGCAGTTGAAAAAGCAGGGGAGGGCAAGTAATGGCAACGCCCGGTTTTATCGATAACATCTATACCAGCGGCGACGCGCTGCTGGGACCGACCGCGTGGACGTTCGTCTGGACCGTGGTCAAGATCCTGTGCGTCCTGCTGCCGCTGATGGGCCTGGTCGCCTACGCCACCCTCTGGGAGCGCAAGCTGATCGGCTGGATCCACATCCGTCTCGGCCCGAACCGCGTCGGTCCGGGCGGCCTGCTGCAGCCGATCGCCGACGCGGTCAAGCTGCTGGTCAAGGAAATCGTGATCCCGACCCGCGCCACCACCAAGCTGTTCATCCTGGGCCCGATCATGACCATCATGCCGGCCCTGGCCGCCTGGTCGGTCGTGCCTTTCGGTCCGGAAGCGGCGCTGGCCAACGTCAACGCCGGCGTCCTGCTGCTGCTGGCGATCACCTCGGTCGAGGTGTACGGCATCATCATCGCCGGCTGGGCTTCGAACTCGAAGTACGCCTTCATGGGTGCGATGCGCGCCTCGGCCCAGATGATTTCCTATGAAATCCCGATGGGCTTCGTGCTGGTCGTGGTGCTGATGGTCTCGGGTTCGCTGAACTTCTCGGACATCGTGCTGGGCCAGGACCGCGGCATGTTCGCCGACATGGGCCTGAACTTCCTGTCCTGGAACTGGCTGCCGCTGCTGCCGCTGTTCTTCATCTACTTCATCTCGGGCCTCGCGGAGTGCAACCGCCACCCGTTCGACGTGGTGGAAGGCGAGTCGGAGATCGTCGCCGGCCACATGGTGGAATACTCGGGCATGTCGTACGCCATGTTCATGCTGGCCGAATACGCCAACATGATCCTGATCGGCACCCTGGCATCGATCATGTTCCTGGGCGGCTGGCACGCACCGTTCGGCTTCCTGGAATTCGGCGGCGCCTTCGGCGGCTTCTTCTGGCTGTTCGTGAAGACGTTCCTGATGGTCTCGGCGATGGTCTGGGTCCGCGGCACCTTCCCGCGCTACCGCTACGACCAGATCATGCGCCTGGGCTGGAAAGTGTTCATCCCGGTGACCCTGGTCTGGCTGGTGCTGATCGCGGCCATCATGCAGACCTCCTGGAATATTTGGAAGTAAGGAAGCGCATTCAAATGAACCGAATCAAAGAAATCCTCGGCAGCCTGATGCTGACCGAGCTGTTCAAGGGTCTGGCGCTGACCGGCAAATATGCCCTGTCGCGCAAGATCACGGTGCAGTACCCGGAAGAGAAGACGCCGATGTCGAACCGCTTCCGCGGCCTGCACGCCCTGCGCCGCTACCCGAACGGGGAAGAGCGCTGCATCGCCTGCAAGCTGTGCGAAGCGGTGTGCCCCGCCATGGCCATCACGATCGAGTCGGCGCAGCGCGAGGACGGCACCCGCCGCACCACGCGCTACGACATCGACCTGACCAAGTGCATCTTCTGCGGCTTCTGCGAAGAGTCCTGCCCGGTCGACTCGATCGTGGAAACCCACGTGCTGGAATACCACGGCGAGAAGCGCGGCGATCTCTATTACACCAAAGAGATGCTGCTGGCCGTGGGCGACCGCTACGAGGCTGACATCGCCGCCGCCCGCGCGGCCGACGCCAAGTACCGATAACAAGAAGAGGCCCGGTTTAGTCATGGAATTTAAAACTGTTTTGTTCTACGTGTTCGCGGCCATCATGGTGCTGTCCGCGCTGCGCGTCATCACCGCCAAGAACCCCGTGCACGCGGCGCTGTTCCTGGTGCTCGCGTTCTTCAACGCGGCCGGTATCTGGTTGCTGCTGAAGGCCGAGTTCCTGGCCATCGTGCTGGTCCTGGTCTACGTCGGCGCCGTCATGGTGCTGTTCCTGTTCGTCGTCATGATGCTCGACATTAACCTCGACCGCATGCGCGAAGGCTTCCTCGGCTACCTGCCGATGGCCCTGATCATCGGCGCCGTCATCGTGCTGGAAATGGCTGCCGTGCTGTGGAACGGCTACAGCGGCTTCGCCCAGAGCCCGGAAGCGGCCGCCATGAACATCGGCGGCACCCGCGAGCTGGGCCGCCTGATCTACACCCGCTACATCTACGGCTTCGAGATCGCGGCCGTGATCCTGCTGGTGGCGATCATCGCCGCCGTGGCGCTGACCCTGCGCAAGCGCAAGGACAGCAAGGCCATCGACCCGGGCGCCGCCGTCCGCGTCAAGCGCAACGACCGCCTGCGCGTCGTCAAGATGGATGCCGTGAACCAGCGCGCCATCGACGAAGCCGCCGTGGCCGCAGCTGCCGCGGTTGCAAACCCGGCGCAGAACAAGGAGCAGAACTCGTGACTTTATCGCTTGCACACTACCTGGTCCTGGGCGCGATCCTTTTCGCGATCTCGATCATCGGTATCTTCCTGAACCGGAAGAACATCATCATCCTGCTGATGGCCATCGAACTGATGCTGCTGGCAGTGAACCTGAACTTCATCGCCTTCTCGCACTACCTGGGGGATGCGGCGGGGCAGATCTTCGTGTTCTTCATCCTGACCGTCGCGGCCGCCGAATCGGCGATCGGCCTGGCGATCCTGGTGGTCCTGTTCCGTAACCTGGACACGATCAATGTGGAAGACCTCGACAGCCTCAAGGGCTGATGGGTTCGGATAAACAATAACGATTAAGGTTCAACATGGCGGGGCAACTCTCTTCCTCAATGTTACTGGCGGTGCCCTTGGCGCCGCTCGCAGGCTCGGCGATTGCCGGCCTGCTCGGCACCAAGTTCCTTGGTAACGTGGTCGGCCGCAAGGTCTCCCACACGGCAACCATCCTGGGCGTACTGATCGCGCTGATCATCTCGGTCCAGACCCTGATGGCCGTGCTCGACGGCGCAAGCTTCAACCAGGACATCTACACCTGGATGACCGTCGGCACGGTGAAGCTGGCCGTCGGCTTCCAGATCGACACGCTGTCGGCGATGATGATGTGCGTGGTGACGTCCGTCTCCCTGATGGTGCACATCTACACGATCGGCTACATGGCCGAGGACGAAGGCTACAACCGCTTCTTCTCGTACATCTCGCTGTTTACCTTCGCGATGCTGATGCTGGTCATGTCCAACAACTTCCTGCAGCTGTTCTTCGGCTGGGAAGCGGTGGGCCTGGTCTCGTACCTGCTGATCGGCTTCTGGTACACCCGTCCGACCGCGATCTTCGCCAACATGAAGGCCTTCCTGGTCAACCGCGTCGGCGACTTCGGCTTCATCCTCGGCATCGGCCTGCTGCTGGCCGCGTCGGGCTCGATGCAGTACACCGAGGTCTTCGCGCAAGCCGACAAGCTCGCCGGCATGACCGTGCCGGGCATCGGCTGGCCGCTGCTGACCGCCGCCTGCATCTGCCTGTTCATCGGCGCGATGGGTAAATCGGCGCAATTCCCGCTGCACGTCTGGCTGCCGGACTCGATGGAAGGCCCGACCCCGATCTCGGCACTGATCCACGCCGCGACCATGGTTACCGCCGGCATCTTCATGGTGTCGCGCATGTCGCCGCTGTTCGAGCTCTCCGACGGCGCACTGTCGTTCATGATCGTCATCGGTTCGATCACCGCGCTGTTCATGGGCTTCCTGGGCATCATTCAAAATGACATCAAGCGCGTCGTCGCTTACTCGACCCTGTCGCAGCTGGGCTACATGACCGTCGCCCTGGGCGCGTCGGCCTACTCGGTGGCCGTGTTCCACCTGATGACCCACGCCTTCTTCAAGGCGCTGCTGTTCCTCGGCGCGGGTTCGGTCATCATCGGCATGCACCACGACCAGGACATGCGCAACATGGGCGGCCTGCGCAAGTACATGCCGATCACCTGGATCACCTCGCTGCTGGGCTCGCTGGCCCTGATCGGTACCCCGTTCTTCTCGGGCTTCTACTCGAAGGACTCGATCATCGAGGCCGTGCACGCGACCAATATCCCGGGCGCGGGCTTCGCGAACTTCGCGGTGCTGGCCGGCGTGTTCATCACCGCCTTCTACTCGTTCCGCATGTACTTCCTGGTGTTCCATGGCGAATCGCGCTGGAACAAGCCGCAGCCGCATAGCCACGGCCACGATTCGGACGCGCACAACGAAGAAGACGCGCACGACGACCACGGCGACGATCACCACCACCACGGCCTGCAGCCGGGCGACAAGCCGCATGAGTCGCCATGGGTCGTGACCCTGCCGCTGATCCTGCTGGCGATCCCATCGGTCATCATCGGCTACCTGGCGATCGGTCCGATGCTGCACGGCGACTTCTTCAAGGGCGTGATCTTCGTCGGCGAGAACCACACCGCGATGGAAACCCTGCGCGAAGAGTTCCACGGCGCCGCCGCGATGGCGATCCACGGCCTGCAGACCGCACCGTTCTGGCTGGCACTGGCAGGCGTCGTCTGCGCCTACTACTGCTACATGGTCAACCCGCGCGTCCCGGCCTGGTTCTACAGCAAGTTCAAGTTCCTGCACACGCTGCTGGACAACAAGTACTACATGGACAAGTTCAACCAGGTCGTGTTTGCCGGCGGCGCGCGCGCCATCGGCGGCGGCCTGTGGAAAGTGGGCGACCGCGCGCTGATCGATGGCCTGGTGGTCAACGGTTCGGCGAAGCTGGTCGGCTGGTTCGCGCTGCTGACCCGTACCTTCCAGACGGGTTACATCTACCACTACGCGTTCGTGATGATCGTGGGCGTCCTCGCGACCCTGCTGTACTTCTTCCCGTTCTGGCGCTAATCACAGGCAAAGAAAAAGACAAATGATGCAGTCTACGATCTCTACATTTCCTCCTTACCTGAGCCTGGCAATCTGGCTCCCGATCCTGTTCGGCGTGCTCGTGCTCGCCGTGGGCCGCGACAAGAACGCCGGTTTCGTGCGCATCCTGTCGCTGGTCGGCGCCATCGTCAGCCTGCTGCCGACGATTCCGCTGATTACGAACTTCGACAACGCCGCGCACGGCATGCAGTTCGCCGAAACGGCGCCGTGGATCGAGCGCTTCAACATCTTCTACCGCCTCGGCGTGGATGGCCTGTCGCTCTGGTTCGTGCCGCTGACCGCCTTCATCACGATCATCGTGGTGGTGGCGGCCTGGGAAGTGATCCAGGAACGCGTGGCCCAGTACATGGGCTCCTTCCTGCTGCTGTCGGGCCTGATGATCGGCGTCTTCGCGGCGCTGGACGGCGTGCTGTTCTACTTCTTCTTCGAAGCGACCCTGATCCCGATGTTCATCATCATCGGCGTCTTCGGCGGCCCGAACCGCGTGTACGCAGCATTCAAGTTCTTCCTGTACACGTTCTTCGGCTCGCTGCTGACCCTGATCGCGATCATCTACCTGTACAACAAGTCGGGCACCTTCAACGTCGTCGAATGGCACACGCAAGCGCTGTCGATGAAAGAGCAGATCCTGATCTTCATCGCCTTCTTCATGGCCTTTGCCGTCAAGGTCCCGATGTGGCCGGTGCACACCTGGCTGCCGGATGCCCACGTCGAAGCGCCGACCGGCGGCTCGGTGGTGCTGGCCGCGATCATGCTGAAGCTGGGCGCCTATGGTTTCCTGCGTTTCTCCCTGCCGATCGCCCCGGACGCCTCGCACTACCTGGCCCCGGTCGTCATCGTCCTGTCGCTGATCGCCGTGATCTACATCGGCCTGGTCGCCATGGTCCAGAAGGACATGAAGAAACTGGTCGCCTACTCGTCGATCGCCCACATGGGCTTCGTCACCCTGGGCTTCTTCATCTTCAACGAGATGGGCGTGCAGGGCGGCATCATGCAGGCGATCTCGCACGGCTTCGTGTCGGGCGCGATGTTCCTCTGCATCGGCGTGCTGTACGACCGCATGCACTCGCGTGAAATCGCCGACTACGGCGGCGTCGTCAACACGATGCCGAAGTTCGCCGCCTTCGCCGTGCTGTTCTCGATGGCCAACGCGGGCCTGCCGGCCACCTCGGGCTTCATCGGCGAATTCATGGTGATCCTGGCCGCCGTGCAGTTCAACTTCTGGACCGGCCTGCTGGCAGGCACCGCCCTGATCCTGGGCGCCGCCTACTCGCTGTGGATGGTCAAGCGCGTGGTGTTCGGTCCGATCGGCAACAAGCACGTCGCCGAACTGGTCGACCTGAACAAGCGCGAGTTCGCCATCCTGGCCGTGCTGGCGATTGCCACGCTGTACATGGGCCTGTACCCGGCGCCGATCGCCGACACCCTGCAGACTTCGGTCGCAGACCTCCTGCAACACGTGTCCGTGAGCAAGCTCCCGCAGCTGCCTCAATAAATCGATATGAACGAGATGACCAACACTTTGCTACCGGCGGTCGACACCAACCTGGTGCCGGTCTATGCCGAAATCTTCCTGCTGATCGCGGCTTCCGCGATCCTGCTGATCGACCTGTACCTGAAGGGGTCGCGCCGCAACGTGACCTATTACCTGTCGCTGCTGACCCTGGTCGGCTGCGCGGTGTTCAGCTGGGCCGACTTCAACAGCGGCGCCACCGTCTACACGTTCAACCACATGTACGTGTCGGACCCGATGTCGAACCTGCTCAAGCTGTTCACCTACCTGGCGGTCGGCGTCACCCTGGTCTACTCGCGCCAGTACGTCGGCGAGCGCGGCATGCTCTCGGGTAACCTGGGCGGCGAGTTCTACGTGCTTGCCCTGTTCTCGATGCTGGGCCAGATGATCATGATCTCGGGTAACAGCATGCTGTCGATCTACCTGGGCGTGGAACTGATGTCGCTGTCGCTGTACGCCCTGGTGGCGATGCGCCGCGACCACGCGGTCTCGACCGAAGCGGCGATGAAGTACTTCGTCCTCGGCGCACTGGCCTCGGGCTTCATGCTCTACGGTATCTCGATGATCTACGGCGCCACCGGTTCGCTGGACGTGAACGAGATCGCCGCGCGCAGCGTGGACGGCGCCAACACCACCATCCTGGTGTTCGGCCTGGTGTTCCTGGTCGCGGGCATGGCCTTCAAGCTGGGCGCGGTGCCGTTCCACATGTGGGCGCCGGACGTCTACCAGGGCGCGCCGACCGCGGTGACCCTGCTGCTGGGCGGTGCGCCGAAGCTGGCCGCGTTCGCGATGCTGATGCGCATCCTGGTCGAAGCCCTGCCGAGCATGGCCTACGACTGGCAGCAGATGCTGCTGGTGCTGGCCGTGCTGTCGCTGGCCATCGGCAACCTGACCGCGATCGCCCAGACCAACATCAAGCGCATGCTGGCCTATTCGTCGATCGCCCAGATGGGCTACGTGCTGCTGGCGATGATGGCCGGCGTCGTCGGCGACGACACCAGCAACATGGCGACCGCCTACAGCGCCGCGATGTACTCGTCGATCACCTACGTCCTGACCACCCTGGGCAGCTTCGGCGTCGTCATGATGCTGGCGCGCGCCGGCTTCGAAGCCGACCTGCTGGCCGACTTCAAGGGCCTGGGCAAGCGCAGCCCGTGGTTCGCCGTCGTGATGACCATCCTGATGTTCTCGCTGGCCGGCGTGCCGCCGATGATGGGCTTCATGGCCAAGTGGGCAGTGCTGCAGGCAGTCGCCAACGCCGGCCTGGTCTGGCTGGCCGTGATCGCCGTGCTGTTCTCGCTGATCGGCGCCTTCTACTACCTGCGCGTCGTCAAGCTGATGTGGTTCGACGAAGCGGCCGATACCAGCCCGATCGTCACCCCGGCCGACATGCGCGTCGCGCTGTCGCTGAACGGCATCATGGTCCTGGTCCTGGGCGTGATCCCGGGCGCACTGCTGGGCACCTGCCTGCAGGCGATCCGCGCCACCCTGGCGTCCTAAGCCTTGGACGTCTCGCTGGCAGGTTGGCTGGTCCTGGCGGTCACCGTGGCGGCCGCCAACCTGCCGTTCGCGAACGAACGCCTGTTCGGGTTCCTCCCGCTGCCGCAAGGCAGGGGAGGGATGGCATCCCCGCCAGGCGCCCCTTCCGCTTCCTCCTCTTCCGCTTCTCCAGCCGCCCCGGCACGCACGAAGTCCTTCTTCGCGCGCCTGCTCGAGCTGCTTGTCTTATACTTCATCGTCGGCGCACTGGCCTGGCTGCTTGAATCCTCGATCGGCAACGTGTTTGCCCAGGGTTGGGAGTTCTACGCAATTACCGGCTGCCTGTTCGTCGTGCTGGCGTTTCCAGGCTTCGTTCTCCGCTACCTGCGCAAGCGCCACTAGAGCGCCTGATAAAACCCCGATGGCGGCGTTGCACCGTCTCGCCGTACTTGCGTGCTGTCTTCGACGGTGCGCCTTGCCCTCGGGGCTTTATCAGGCGCTCTGGATCTCTCTACAATCCAACCTGGGAGCGTAATGGATTCTCATCTCAAAGAAGTACGCCTCGACGGCGAAGTTGCCTATGACGGCAATTTCCTGAAAGTCTCGCGTGACCGTATTCAACTGCCTGACGGCAAAATCAGCCACCGCGAATACATCCGCCATCCGGGCGCGGTCGTGATCCTGCCCCTGTTCGACGACGGCCGCGTGCTGCTCGAACGCCAGTTCCGCTACCCGAACGACCGCGTCTTCGTCGAATTCCCCGCCGGGAAGATCGACCCGGGCGAAGAACACCTGGCCTGCGCCCGGCGCGAGCTGGAAGAAGAAACCGGCTACACCGCGACCGACTGGCGCTATGTCTGCACCATCCACAACGCGATCGCCTACTCGGACGAGCACCTGGAATTGTTCCTGGCGCGCGGCCTCACCGCCGGCGCGCCGAAACTGGACGAGGGCGAATTCCTGGAAACCTTCACCGCCACCGTGCCCGAGCTGCTCGAGATGGTGAAAAGCGGCCAGGTGACCGACGTGAAGACCATCATCGGCGCCTTCTGGCTCGAGAAGATCACCAGCGGGACCTGGACGCCGGCCAGAGTCTAAGAATGAAACTGCCGTTCGCGCTGGCGATGCTGGTGTGCTGCGCGCCCGGCATGGCGGCTGAACGCACTCCCTTCCAGGCGCGCTGCGAGGACACGATCGGCGACAGCATCTCGGTGCTGTCCTCGCGCCAGAACGGCTACCGCGTCGACAATACCTACTCGTTCCACGGCCTGACGCGCATGAAGGGCAACCGCGCGCCGGGCAGCTACGTGCTCGGCCTGACGCGCGCCGAGAGCCGCGTCGCCATCGCCGTGCACGGGCGCATGCTGTCTGACCCCGCCACCGGTTACGAATGCGTCGCGCCGCGTCTCGAGGTAAACCTCTACTACCTCCCGATCGTTGTCTATGTGGGGCGCGAGTTTGTGCCCGGCAGCTGCGCTTACCGGGAGATCCTCGCGCACGAGATGCGCCACCTCGAGGTCTACCAGGATTTCCTGCCGCGCGCCGAGAAGACCGTGAGCGAGGCGCTGGCGCGGCGTTTCGAGGGCAAGCCCCTGTATGCGCCGGCGGGCCAGGCGCGCAGTTTGCTGCAGCGCGAGATCGACAGCGGATGGATGCCTTTCATCAAGAAGGAAATGGCAAAAGTAGAGATCCTGCAGGCAGCTATTGATACTCCGCAGGAATACGCGCGTCTCGGCAAAGTTTGTGCAGGTGAGGTACAGTCTCTTATTAGACCGGCAAAACGTAAGAAAACAACATGAATTCACAAGCACCACGCTATTTCGCCTTGATCCCCGCTGCCGGCGTCGGGGCGCGCATGGCCGCGAACGGACCCAAGCAATACCTGAAAATCGGCGGCAAGCCGATGCTGCGCCATGCCATCGACGCCTTCCTGTTCAGCGAACTGATTGCCCACACCTATGTCGTCGTCAGCCCCGACGATCCGATCATCGACAGCATCGTGCCCAGCCACGGCGTCACCGTGCTGAGATGCGGCGGTGCAACACGGATGGAATCCGTCCAGAACGGCCTGGCGGCCCTGAACGGCACCCTGCGCGAAAACGACTGGGTGCTGGTGCACGACGCCGCGCGTCCGGGTCTGGACGACGCCCTGATCGAAAAGCTGATCACCAACACCGCCGAACATCCGGTCGGCGGCGTGCTCGCGCTGCCGGTGGTCGACACCGTCAAGCGCTGCGTCGCCGGCGAGGTCGGCACCGTCTCGCGCGAAGGCATGTGGCTGGCGCAGACACCGCAGATGTTCCGCTACAAGCTGCTGCGCGACGCGCTCGCTCATGTGAGCAACCCCGCGCGCAATCCGCACCAGATCACCGACGACGCTTCCGCCGTCGAGGCGCTGGGCCTGTCGCCGAAACTGGTCGAAGGCCATCCGCGCAACCTGAAAGTCACGCTGCCGGGCGACATCCGCATCGCCGAGATGTACCTGGCAACGACCCAACCCGAATTACTGTAACCGAACCATGGCACTTGCATCCTACA
>DOUW01000160.1:6628-7727 GCA_003520365.1 Massilia sp. | reverse complement strand
CGCCGGCACCTTGCCCGACGCGCCCGACATGCGGCCGTCGGTCACCATCGCCACGTGGTGGCCGGCGTCCTGCAGGTTGGCCAGCGCCGGGGTCAGCGCGTGCAGTTCCGGCATGCCGTTGGCGCGCGGGCCCTGGAAGCGGATCACCGCCACGAAGTCGCGGTTCAGGTGGCCGGCCTTGTAGGCGTGCATGAAGTCTTCCTGCGAATTGAAGGTCAGCGCAGGGGCTTCCACCACATGGTGCTCCTTCTTGACCGCCGAGACCTTCATGATGGCGCGGCCGAGGTTACCCTGGACCAGCACCATGCCGCCGTTGTCGCTGAACGGGTTGGTGTACTTGCGCAGCACCGCCTCGTCGCCGCTCTGCTCCGGCAGGTCGCGCCAGACCACCTTGCCGTCCTCGCCCAGGAAGGGCTCCTTGCAGTGCTGGCGCAGGCCGTGGCCGAGGATGGTGTTGACGTCCTCGTGCGCCAGGCCGGCGTCGAGCAGTTCGCGGATCACGAAGCCCGGGCCGCCGGCGGCCTGGAAATGGTTCACGTCGGCGTCGCCGTTCGGGTAGATGCGGGTCAGCGACGGCACCACTTTCGACAGCGCGTCGAAGTCATTCCAGTCGATGACGATGCCGGCCGCGCGCGCGATCGCCACCAGGTGCAGCGTGTGGTTGGTCGAGCCGCCGGTCGCGTGCAGTGCGACGATGGCGTTGACGATGCTCTTCTCGTCGACGATGTGCCCGACCGGCATGTAGTTGCCGCCCTGCTGGGAGATCGAGACCGCCTGGTGCGAGGCCGCGGCCGTCAATGCGTCGCGCAGCGGCGTGCCCGGGGTGATGAAGGCGGCGCCCGGCAGATGCAGGCCCATCATCTCCATCAGCATCTGGTTGCTGTTCGCGGTGCCGTAGAAGGTGCAGGTGCCGGCGCCGTGGTAGGAGGCCGATTCGCCTTCCAGCAGTTCCTCGCGGGTGGCTTCGCCCTTGGCGTAGCGCTGGCGAATGGCCGCCTTTTCCTTGTTCGAGATGCCCGAGGTCATCGGGCCGCCGGGCACGAACACGGCCGGGATGTGGCCGAAGTGCAGCGCGCCGATCAGCAGGCCCGGCACGATC
>DOUW01000160.1:0-6552 GCA_003520365.1 Massilia sp. | reverse complement strand
GCCGGCACGCCGCCGGCGAACTGGGCCACGGCGCCGACGTCGCGCACGGCTTCCTTGATCACTTTCGGGAAGTATTCGAACGGCTGGTGCGCCGACAGCATGTCGTTGTAGGACGAGACGATCGCCACCGACGGCTTCTTCTGCTCGCGCAGCTTGAGCTTGTCGTTGGCCGGGAAGGCGGCGAAGCCGTGGGCCAGGTTGGTGCACGACAGCGCCCCGCGCTGCACACCCTTGACCCGCGCCGCCTCGAGGTGCGCAAGATACGCGGCGCGCGAGGCGCGGCTGCGTTGGATGATCCGGTTCGTTACCTGTTCAACTACAGGGTGCAGCGCCATAATCGTTCCTTCGAAAATTTGACTCTGAAATTTTACTACAGAATTGGGATGGGGTTTGCGGGCGGGGTCGATTTTGCGGCTGTGCATACGTGGCATACCGCGTGGGCACGAGTGCCCACCCTACGAAACCCAGGCGGCGGGCGCGTGACGTTTTTGTAGGGTGGGCTCTCGAGCCCACGCGGTGCAAGGTTGAAAGATCGATCAACAGCCGCGCGCCCGCACTCAAGCATTGTGTAGTGAATTTACGAACGATTCCTGTATTATTCGATAATCTGTCTAAAACAATATCTCGCGCGAGCCATGTCCCAGCCTTCCTTGACTACCACCGCCAGCTTCCAGGCCCTCGAAACCCACGCCGTCGAGGCCGAAGACTGGCAGATGCGCCACCTGTTCGCAGCCGATCCGCAGCGCTTCGAACGCATGTCGACCGAGGCCGCCGGCCTGTTCCTAGACTATTCAAAAAACCGGCTTGACGGGCGCACGCTTGAACTGCTGGCAAGCCTTGCGCGCGAGCGCGGCGTCGAGCAGCGCCGCGACGCCATGTTCGCCGGCGAGAAGATCAACAACACCGAAAACCGCGCCGTCCTGCACACCGCCTTGCGCGCCCCGCGCGACCTGAAGCTGACGGTCGATGGCCAGGATGTCGCCGCCGATGTGCACGCCGTGCTGGCGCGCATCAAGACCTTCACCGACGCCGTGCGCAGCGGCGAATGGCTGGGCCACACCGGCAAGCCGATCACCGACATCGTCAACATCGGCATCGGCGGCTCCGACCTCGGCCCGAAGATGGTCTGCCTGGCGCTGCGCCAGTACAGCCATCCGCGCCTGGCGCTGCACTTCGTCTCGAACGTCGACGGCCATGACATGGACGCGGCGCTGGAAAAGGTCGATCCCGAGACCACCCTGTTCATCATCGCCTCGAAGACCTTCACCACGGCCGAGACCATGATGAACGCCCAGACCGCGCGCAAGTGGTTCCTCGCCCACGCGCCTGAAGAGGCGTTGGCCAAACATTTTGTGGCGGTGTCGACCAACGTCGAGGCGATCAAGACCTTCGGCATCGATCCGGCCAACATGTTCCCGTTCTGGGACTGGGTCGGCGGCCGCTATTCGGTCTGGTCGGCGATCGGCCTGCCGGTGGCGCTCGCCGTCGGCTTCGGCTATTTCTCCGACTTCCTGGCCGGCGCCCATGAGATGGACCAGCACTTCCGCACCGCGCCGGTCGAGCAGAACATGCCGATGATCCTGGCCCTGGTCGGCTTCTGGAACCGCCAGTTCCTGGGCGCCACCTCGGTCACGATCGCGCCCTACCACCAGGACCTGAACCGCTTCCCGGCCTACCTGCAGCAGCTCGACATGGAAAGCAACGGCAAGCGCGTGACGCGCGACGGCGAGCCGGTCGACACCCCGACCTGCCCGGCGATCTGGGGCGAACCGGGCACCAATGGCCAGCACGCCTATTTCCAGCTGCTGCACCAGGGCACCGACCTGACGCCGATCGACTTCATCGCGGCGCTGCGCCCGGCCCACGAGCTGCACAACCACCACACCGCGCTGCTGGCGAACTGTTTTGCGCAGTCGGAAGCCTTCATGAAGGGCAAGGACATCGACGAGGTGCGCAAGGACCTGCAGGGACAGGGCCTGTCGCTCGCCGAGATCGAACGCCTGGCGCCGCACAAGACCTTCCCCGGCAACCGCCCGAGCAATACGATCCTGATGGAATACCTGACCCCGGCCACGCTGGGCGCCCTGATCGCGCTGTACGAGCACAAGACCTTCGTGCAAGGCGTGATCTGGGACCTGAACAGCTTCGACCAGTGGGGCGTCGAGCTGGGCAAGGTGCTGGCCAAGAAGATCGAAGCCGAGCTTGCCGGCGAGGCGCATCCCGAACAACACGACAGCTCCACGAATGGCCTGATCGCGCGCGCAAAGGCCGCCGTTTAAGTTTTTAACTTTCATAGAAGGGGACACGGACACCACCATGAAGAATGCGAAGATCGACGTCGTCCACGACGAAGCGATGCAGGTCGGCGAATGCCCGCTGTGGCACGACGTCGAGTCGGCCCTGTACTGGGTCGACATCAACGGGCTCACCGTCAACCGCGTACACCCGGCCAGCGGCAAGTTCTCGTCCTGGAAGATGGCGTCCGAACCCTCGGCCATCGCCGCCGACGGCGACAACAACCTGGTCGTCGCCACCCGCCAGGGCTTCGTGCGCCTGAATACGACCAGCGGCGAAGTCACCGACATCTGCCCGGCTCCCTACGACACGAGCATGGTGCGCTTCAACGACGGCCGCGTCGATCCGCAGGGCCGCTTCTGGGTCGGCACCATGTACGAGCCGCGCGACAAGCCGGCCGCCGAGATGTACGTGCTCGAACGCGACCAGCTGCGCCTGGCCTGGTCGGGCGGCATGACCAATTCGAACGGCCTGGCCTGGAGCCTGGACGGGCGCACCATGTTCCACGCCGACACCACCAGCCACCGCATCGACGTCTACGATTTCGATCCCGATGCCGGCGCGGCTGCGCTCAATCGCAACCTCGTCACCTTCTCGACCGATAAGAACTCGCCGGACTATGGCGGCCGCCCCGACGGCGCCGCCGTCGACAGCGAGGGCAACTACTGGATCGCGATGTTCGAGGGCGGGCGCCTGCTCAAGCTGTCGCCGACGGGCGAACTGCTGCGCGAAGTCCAGCTGCCGCTGCGCTGCCCGACCGGGCTCGCCTTCGGCGGCGCCGACCTGCGTACGCTCTACATCACCACCGCCAGCCACGGCCGCTCGAATGCGGAGAAGGAGCAGTATCCGCTGACCGGCAAGGTGCTGGCGCTGCGGGTCGACGTGCCGGGTGTGGTGCAGCCCGACTACCGGCGCTGAGCCAACGCCGGCAGCATGTCACTGCCGGCGTGCGCACAGGCCGTAGGGTGGGCGCCCCGTGCCCACGCGTAACGCATGCCTCATGTTGGCGTTGACAGAGCGCCGCGTCTGCTCATCGTTCACGCGTGGGCACGGGGGCGCCCACCCTACGCCTCCTCCCAGCGACTGGCGCGCCCCACCTCCCGAGCCTATGGCACCATCGATCCTCTCCAATACACGTAGTAGAATTTCTTGCTAAGCGCATATCTGTGTAGTAAATTTACACACGACTCCCATTACTCTTTGTCCTGATACCCATGGCTCTTTCCGATTTCGACCTCGTCTTCTTTGGCGGCAGCGGCGACCTCTCGATGCGCAAGCTCCTGCCCGCAATGTATGCGCGCGACGTCGCCAACGACCTGCCGCCGACCGCGCGCATCATCTGCGTCGGCAAGGACGAGAGTTCGCAGGAAGCCTTCCTGGACATGATCGAGACCCACTCCAGGCCGCACATCAAGGAGACCGTGGTCGAGGAAAAGTGGCAGCGCTTCCTCCAGCGCATCACCTACGTCGCGCTCGACGCCACCCGCGTCCAGACCTATGCGCCGCTGGTCGAGGCCTTGCGCAAGAACGAGGACATCACGCGCGTCTACTACCTGGCCACGCCGCCCAGCCTGTTCGCGCGCATCTGCGACAACCTGGCCGAAACCGGCCTGGCCACACCGAACTCGCGCGTGGTGCTGGAAAAGCCGCTGGGACGCGACCTGGCGTCGGCCAAGCAGATCAACCTGGACGTGGGCAAGGTGTTCGCCGAATCGCAGATCTACCGGATCGACCACTACCTGGGCAAGGAGACCGTGCAGAACCTGCTGGCCCTGCGCTTCGGTAACGTGCTGTTCGAGCCGCTGTGGCGGCGCGAATGGATCTCGGACGTGCAGATCACCATCGCCGAGAAGATCGGCGTCGGCAACCGCCTGGGCTACTACGACACCTCGGGCGCGCTGCGCGACATGCTGCAGAACCACCTGCTGCANNGTGGCGATGGAGCCGCCGACCTCGATCGCGCCGGACGCCGTGCGCGACGCCAAGCTGCAGGTGCTGCGCTCGCTGAAGCGCTTCACCCCGACCACCCTCTCCCAGAACATCGTGCGCGGCCAGTACCGCGCCGGCTTCGTCGACGGCCAGGCCGTGCCGAGCTACCGCGACGAACCGGACGCGCCGAAAAGCTCGAAGACCGAGACTTTTGTGGCCATGAAGGCCGAGATCGACACCTGGCNNGCCCTTCTACCTGCGCACCGGCAAACGCATGGCCGACCGCCTGGCCGAGATCGTGGTGCGCTTCAAGCAGATCCCGCATTCGATCTTCAACCAGCCGACCTCGAGCTTCCAGCCGAACAGCCTGGTGATCCGCCTGCAGCCGGACGAAGGCCTGTCGCTGAACCTGATGGCCAAGACCCCGGGCGACTCGATGCGCCTGAAGCAGGCCGAGCTCGAACTCGACTTCCGCGAGCAGTTCAAGGCGCCGCGCATGGAAGCCTACGAACGGCTGCTGCTCGACGTCCTGCGCGGCCAGCTGACCCTGTTCATGCGCGGCGACGAGCTGGAAGCGGCCTGGGAATGGGTCGAGCCCATCCTCGACCATTGGGAGCAGGACGATACCGCGCCGGTGCCGTATGCCTCGGGCACCTGGGGCCCGGCCGCCTCGTCGGCCCTGATCGGCCGCGACGGCCTGCAGTGGCGCGAAGAAGCGCTTCCAGAAGATTGAATATTAGAGCGCAAGGAATCCGGCCAAGCATGGCCGGACCGTTCCGCAGGCGCGTTGCCATGCAACGCGAAACCCCTGCTTCACCGCTGCCTGAGGACTGATTTCATCATGCTGCTCGACTCCATCCGCACCCAGCTCGATTCGCTGTCGAAGTCCGAGCGCAAGGTCGCGCTCGCGGTGCTCGAAGCACCCAGCGCCACCGTCAGCCAGAACATCACGGCGCTGGCCAAGAGCGCGCAGGTGTCCGAGCCGACCGTGGTGCGTTTCTGCCGCACCCTCGGCTACGACGGCTGGCACGAATTCAAGCTGAAACTCGCGCAGGGACTGGCCCTGGCCCTGCCCGCCGCCAACGAGCAGCCGGCCCAGGACGACCTGGCCGCCGACCTCGTGAACAAGATCTGCAGCCGCTCGATCAATACCCTGCTCGACCTGCGCAACAATTTGAATGCCGAGTCGGTGCAGAAGGCGCTCGACATTTTGTCGCGCGCGAACAAGATCGAGTTCTACGGCCAGGGCACCTCGGGCTTCGTCGCCGCCGACGCCCAGCACAAGTTCTTCCGCTCGGGCGTGCCGACCGTCTCCTACACCGACCCGGCGATCCACTCGATCGCCGCGGCGCTGCTGCGCGAGGGCGACTGCGTGGTGGCGATCTCCCAGCGCGGCAACAACCCTTCGCTGGTGCGCTCGGCCAAGCTGGCACGCCGCGGCGGCGCCGACGTGATCGTGCTGGCGCCTTCGGGCACGCCGCTGGCCGACATGGCGACCGTGCTGATCCCGATCGACCTGGTCTTCAACATCGACCCCTACACGCCGATCTCGGCGCGCCTGGCCTACCTGGTCGTGATCGACGTGCTGGCGGTCGGCCTGGCCCTGCAGCGCGGGCCCGAGTTCCGGCGCAAGATGCAGAACGCGCAGAAGGCGCTGCAGGAATTCGACATGCAGTTCGATTCCTTCATCGGGTGAGTTGATGAACCCGCGCAAGAAGCTGACCTTCTGGGGCGCGCACGAGGACGACGACAGCCTGGTCCTGGACGTGATCGCCGGCCGCAAGACCGTTACCGCCGACACCGTCGCGGATTACTACAAGGGCTATGGCGAGCTGGGCGACGGCGGCTACGAAGCAGGCGACCTGATCGAGGTCCACGACCTGCGCTGCCGCCCGCGCTGCACGATCCGCGCGACCGAGGTGCGCCTCATCCGCTTCGGCGACATCCCCGAAGACGTCTGGCGCGGCGAGACCTTTGCCAGCGCGGACGAATTCAGGGAAGTCCACATCCGCTGCCTGCCGCACCTGGACCTGCATGACGACGTCGAGTTCGTGACCCTGCATTTCGAATTGGTGGAGGTAGCGCCCGCCAGCTGAGGCGTGCCTTGATGGGAAAACAAGCCGGCGTTTCGCCGTATAATGTTTTTTTACCCAGGGTTAAGCTATGCCGTCGCCATCCGGTATGACCATTTCGCTGCGCCGGCTGCTCATCCTCCTCAGTGCGATCGGGCTGCTGCCGCTCGCCCTGCTCGGCCTGTGGTCGCTGCATGCCGCCGGCCAGTACCAGCAGCGCGAGCAGGAGCGCGCGATGCTCGACCTGGCGCGCGCC
>DOUW01000164.1 GCA_003520365.1 Massilia sp. | reverse complement strand
GCTGGTGTAGCGCTGGCCCGCGTACAGCGCGCCGAGGCGCTCGAAGGCGCGCACCGGGTCGCGCTGGCAGGCGGCGGCCATGCGCCAGGCGCCGATCGAGGAACCGATCAGGGTGCGTTCACGCGGGCTTTTCGGCAGCCATTCGCCGAAGACGTACTGGTCGAGGGACTGGAAGATCAAGCCCTTGGGGCCGCCGGCGGCGGCGGGGATGACGGCGATGTCCTGGGCGCGCAGGCCGTGTGCGCGGATGCGGGCCAGGGCCCGAGGGCCGGCATGGAAGTTGAGTGCGCTCATCGGAGAATTATCGCAGGATGGGCGGGATTGCGTCGGGTTAGCCGATGCGTTTCGAGATGCAGGCGCGGTACCGCGTGGGCTCGAGAGCCCACCCTACGAAAAACCGATCAGGCGGTGTGCAGCTGCATTGTCGCCACGTCGAGTTTCCCCTCGACGGCCAGCGGGATGATGCGCAGCGCCTTGTCGATCGATTCCTCGATCGGGCCCTGCTCTTCGCGGCGCGGGCGGTGCAGGACGAAGTCGGCCACGCCCTGCTGAAGGTTCAGGCTGCGCGGGTGGCCGATGCCGATGCGCAGGCGCCAGTAGTCCTGGGTGCCGAGCGCGGCGGTGATGTCCTTCAGGCCGTTGTGGCCGCCCGAGGAGCCGCCCTTCTTCAGTTTGGCGACGCCCGGCATCAGGTCGAGCTCGTCGTGCACGACCAGCACCTCGTCCGGATTGATCTTGTAGAAGCGCGCCAGCGCGCCGACCGACTGGCCAGAGCGGTTCATGAAGGTCAGCGGTTCGAGCAGCCAGACCTCCTTGCCGGAAATGGCGGTCTTCGCCATCAGCGCATTGAAGCGGCTCTCGCGCTGCAGGCGGCAGCCCGGCAGGCTGTTGGCGAGGTTGTCGACCAGCCAGAAGCCGGCATTGTGGCGGGTTTGTTCGTATTCTGGGCCAGGGTTGCCGAGGCCGACGATGAGGCGGATGGACATAGCGGTCGCGTCAGGAAAAAGGCGATTATCGCCGAAAACGGGAAAAGATCAGCAATCAGGACAGGGACAATAAAAAAAACCCGCCGGGCAAGCCGCGGCGGGTTTTCGACTTCCCGGCCGCCCATCGGGGCGGCGGAAAAAATTACTTCTCTTCGCCTTCGGCAGCGGCGGCAGCGCCACGCGGAACCGACGAGGTAGCGATGGTCAGGTTCTGGCCGTGGGTCAGCGCGGTGACGCCTTCCGGCAGCTTCAGGTCGTTCACGTGGATCGACTGGCCGGCTTCCAGGTTGCCCAGGTCGACTTCGATGAACTCAGGCAGCTTGCCCGGCAGGCAGGCGACTTCCAGTTCGTTCAGCACGTGCGAGATGATCGCGCCGCCCAGCTTGACAGCCGGCGAGGTCTCGGCGTTGACGAAGTGCAGGGTGACCTTGGTGTGGATCGGCTGCGATGCGTCGACGCGCTGGAAGTCAGCGTGCAGGACCAGTTGCTTGTATGCGTGCATCTGGAAGTCGCGCAGCAGGACTTGCTGGGTCTTGCCGTCGATTTCCATGTCCAGCACGGAACCGTGGAAAGCTTCTTTCTTGAGCGCGTGGAACAACGCGTTGCCGTCCAGGGCGATCAGCTGCGGGGCTTCGGCGCCACCGTAGATGATGCCAGGGGTCTGGCCAGCGTTGCGCAGGCGGCGGCTCGCTCCGGTGCCCTGCAGGGTGCGGTTGAATGCGACTACTTTCATGTGAAACTCCAGTAATAAAATGTGGGCCCGAATGCCGGGAATGACTCCGGCCCGCGCCCGGTAAATGCCTGCCCCCGCGACCAGGGACAGGCGGCGATTGAGCGCTGACTGCGCACTCAAGAATTCTTTGCTATCTACAGCACAACGGCGCGCCGGCTGTTCAGCCTGGCGCGCCGCGGTTTGAAGCTGGTCTTGCTTAGTCGACGAACAGCGACATGACCGAGTCGCCCTTGACGATGCGCTTGAAGGTTTCGGCCAGCAGCGGAGCACAGGTCAGCTGGCGGATCTTCGGGCAGGCGGCGCCGGCGGCCGACAGCGGGATGGTGTCGGTGACAACCAGCTCGTCCAGCGGCGAGTTCGAGATGCGGTCGATGGCCGGACCGGACAGCACCGGGTGGGTGCAGTAGGCCACGACTTTCTTGGCGCCGCGCTCTTTGAGCACTTCGGCAGCTTTCGTCAGCGTGCCTGCGGTATCGACCATGTCGTCCATGATCACGCAGTTACGGCCTTCGACTTCGCCGATGATGTTCATGACTTCCGACACGTTCGCCTTCGGGCGGCGCTTGTCGATGATCGCCAGGTCGCAGCCGAGGCGCTTGGCCAGCGCACGGGCACGCACCACGCCGCCGACGTCGGGCGAGACGACCAGCAGGTCGTCGTACTTCTGCTTCTGCAGGTCGCCCAGCAGGATCGGGGAAGCGTAGATGTTGTCGACCGGGATGTCGAAGAAGCCCTGGATCTGGTCGGCGTGCAGGTCCATGATCAGGACGCGCTCGACGCCGGCTTCTTCCAGCATGTTGGCGACGACTTTTGCCGAGATCGCGACACGCGCCGAACGCGGGCGGCGGTCCTGGCGGGCATAGCCGAAGTATGGAATGGCGGCGGTAATGCGGCCAGCCGATGCGCGCTTGAGAGCGTCGACCATCAGCATGATTTCCATCAGGTTATCGTTGGTGGGAGCGCAGGTCGATTGCAGAACGAAGACGTCCTTGCCACGAACGTTCTCGTTGATTTCGACCATTACTTCGCCATCGGAGAACTTCGAGACCACGGCCTTACCGAGAGGAATGCCGAGGTTTTTTGCGACCCCTTCTGCTAGCGCCGGATTGGCATTGCCGGTAAAAACCATCAGGTTTTCGTAAGCCATGGGAGTCCCAGAAAGGTGAGCTTGAACTTGAAAAACAATCAGCCGGATATACCGGCTGATTATGCGTTGTGGAGAGCGACCGTTTTCGTGCTTTCCTTCTTTATCCGCTGGACGCTTGAAGCATCGACAGACCGGACAAATTAAATGGCAGGGGAACAAGGATTCGAACCTTGGAATGCCGGAATCAAAATCCGGTGCCTTAACCAACTTGGCGATTCCCCTACGCAACCTACAGCTTACCGCAGTGCTTAACTATTGTAACGTCAATCGCTGCGACAGGCAAAATTTTATTCTACAACATACTGTTTTGCAAGAGCTTTTTCATCGGGTGTCGCACCAGCGATTTTGCTTTCCACGATTTCCAGCTGCCGGGCACTTGCCGCAACACCTGATCCGCTTCTGCTTCGCCGGGCAGCGCGCAAAACACACACGCCCCTGAGCCAGTCATCCTGGCAGCGCCGTAACGTCCCAACCAATCAATCGCCTCCCCTACTGCAGGAAACAAGCGGGCCGCTACTGCTTGCAAATCATTTTTCCCGTATGCACTTAACTTATGTGCTTCAGGAAAGTCCGCTATTCTGACGGGTTTTGTGTCCCTTGTCAAATCGGATGCGGTAAAAATCGCAGGGGTCGGCACCGAGACCCCAGGCTCGATCACCACGTACCAGCAATCCGGGCCCGCCACCGGCTGCATCGCCTCGCCGATCCCTTCCACGAAAGCGGTTTCGCCGTAGAGGAAAAACGGAATGTCGGCGCCGAGCGGCAGGCCGATTTCCATCAGCTCGGCATCGCCGAAGCCGCACTGCCAGAGGTGGTTCGCCGCCATCAGGGCGGTCGCGGCGTCGGACGAGCCGCCGCCCAGGCCGCCGCCCATCGGCAGGATCTTGTCCAGGCGCACGTCGATGCCGGGCACGGCGCGGCCATGGCGCGTTCGATGCGCCTCGGCCAGGCGGTGCAGCACGCGCACCACCAGGTCCTGCTCCGCGGGCACGCCGGGCACGTCGTTGACGCGCTGGATGCGGCCATCGTCGCGCAGGTCGAAATGCAGGGTGTCTGCGCGGTCGATCAGTTGGAAGACGCTTTGCAGCAGGTGGTAGCCGTCGGCGCGGCGGCCGACGACGTGCAGGAACAGGTTCAGCTTGGCCGGGGCCGGGCAATGGTGCAGCGACTTCATCAGGCAGCCGGGTTGATGATGATGCGAATTTGCAGCTCGCCACTGGTGGCGGTGGCGCTGCGCTCGGCGTCTATACGCTGGGGCACTGGCCGTGCGGCTTTTTCGTCCTGCCAGGAGACGAAGCGCAGGCGCCAGCCATCCTTGGTAAAGACGTTGTTATTCGCCGGCGACGCGACGAAGCGCGTGCCGTCGGCCGCCGTGGCATAGCCTTGCATCCAGTCGCGCAGGCCGGCCACCGGCAGCGACCAGCCCAGCGCCTGGGAAGTCAGGGTGTCGATGTCCTGAGCACTCAGCGGCTCGCGGCCGGCCTGGGTCAGCGTGGCGCCTTGCGGCGTGACGCTGATCTCGGCCAGGGTCTGGCCCAGCGGCGAGGCCAGGCTGACGTCGATGCGGCCCGGCTGTTGCGACCACTCGAAATTACCCGTGACCGAACCCGGCTGGCCGTCCTTTTCGTAGTTCACCGACAGGCGACCGCTGAGGTCGATCGTTTCGCGGTAGTCGGCGACAGTGGATTGAGACAGCGGCGCGCTGGCGCAGCCGGCGAGCGCGGCGGCGAAGGCGAACAGGGTCAGGCGGCGGGTGATTGGCATTGTTCGGTAATCTGCAAAAGGAGCGGCGGGCATGCGCCCGCCGATNNGGGGGTAGGGGGGGGGGGGGGAGGGGGGGGGGGGGGGGGGGGGGGGGGGCGGGGGGGGGGGGGTGGTTGTTGTTGGGGGGGAGAAAAAAAAGGGGGGGGGGGGCCCCCCCCCCCCCCGCGGGAGCCCCCATGAAGAGGATTATTTCACAGGGACAGACGCAAGCGCGCCAGCGTACTACGCAAGGTATCGTTCTGCGGATCCTTGGCGCGCGCCTCGAGCCAGAGCTTCTCGGCGTCGGCGCGCTTGCCGCGCTGCCACAGCACCTCGCCGAGGTGGACCGCGATCTCCGGATCGCGGCGCAGGCCATAGGCGCGGCGCAGGTGGGCTTCGGCCGCTTCCAGGTTGCCCATGCGGTATTCGACCCAGCCCATGCTGTCCATGATGAAGGGGTCTTCCGGCGCCATCGCCAGCGCCTTCACGATCAGCGCGCGCGCCTCTTCCAGGCGCACGTTGCGCTCGGCCAGCGAGTAACCGAGGGCATTGTAGGCATGGTGGTTGTCGGGCGCCAGGCGCATCACTTCGCGCAGCGCGCGCTCCATCTCCTCGACCAGGCCGGCCTTCTCGGCCAGCAGTGCATAGTCGTACAAGAGGTCGGGATTGGCCGGGAAGCGCTTGGTGGCGGCCTGCATCAATTCATAGGCTTGTCCGGCCTGGCCGGCGTCGCGCAGGATCTGCGCTTCGGCAGCAAGCACCTGGGCCTGGGCGGCCGGGTCGGACGGCTTGAGCGAGGCGAGCAGGCGGCGCGCGGCCGGCAGGTCGCCGCCCGCGCCGAGCAGCTGGGCGCGGCGCAGCTGGGCGCCGAACACGGTCTTCTCGTCGCCCTCGGGAAGCTTGTCGAGCCAGCCGACGGCGGCCTGCAGGTCGCCGCGCTCCTCGGCCAGTTGCGACAGGATGAGCAAGGCCTTGGAGGGATCGCGCTCGTCTTCCGGGTTACGTCCCAGCACCTCGACGAAACGGGTGAAATAGCGTTCGGCCCCGGCCGGGTCGTTCAGCTGGGTCGACAGCACGCCCAGCGCGTACAGCGTGGTGACGTTGTCCGGCTGTTGCTGGTCGAGCAACTGGAATTCGCGGCGCGCCGCTTCGTACTGCTTGGCGTTGACCAGGATGCGCGCATGGGCGGCGCGCACTTCGCGCGCATTCGGATTGGTGACCAGGAATTTTTCCAGCAAGGCCGTGGCTTGCTCCTCGCTGTCGCTGGCCTGGGCCAGGGTCAGCATCGCGATCTGCGACGACGACTGCAGTTCCAGCGCGGCGCGCGCCTGGCGTGCGCCCTCCTCCTTGTCGTTGCGCGCCAGCGCCGCTTGCGCCAGCACCACGCGGCCCTCGACGGTGTCGCCATACGGCGCGACCAGGCGCTCGAGCATGGCGTTGGCCGCTTCCTTGTCCCTGGCGCGCGAGAGCAATTGCTGCACCTGGTACAGCACCACGCCGCGCACCTCGACCGGCGCGCTTTCCAGGCGCTTGCGGAAGATCGCTTCGGCGTCGGAGATATTGTCGGAGAGGATGACCATCCCCAGATAGTATTGCGTCGCTTCCTCGGACTGCGGGTCGAGCTTGCGCCATTCGCGCACCGCGGCCAGGGTGTCTTCCTGCTGGCGCGCGGCCAGGGCCATCTCGGCGGCGCGGCGCGC
>DOUW01000163.1 GCA_003520365.1 Massilia sp. | reverse complement strand
TGTGCCGCGCCGGTTCCGCCGCACGGGCGGCCGAGGCCGCGCTGGCGCAATACAACAAGAAGGACGGCCGCCAGGGCCGCATCCTGATCCCGGTTCCGGCTGAAAGAAAGGAAAACAATGAGTCAGTTTGAATATCCACGTCCCCAACTAATGCGCGACAACTGGATGAGCCTGAACGGCAAGTGGCGCTTCTGTTTCGACGACGAGATGCGTTTCAAGCTGCCGGGCGACGTCACCGCATGGACCCATGAGATCGAGGTCCCGTTCGCACCCGAGACCGCGATGTCCGGCATCGGCGACACGGGCTTTCACCGCGTCTGCTGGTACGAGCGCGAATTCACCGTGACCCCGACCGAGGGCCGCACCATCCTGCACTTCGGCGCGGTCGACTATAGCGCGCGCGTCTGGGTCAACGGCCAGCGCGTGGCCGAGCACGAGGGCGGGCACACCCCATTTTCCTGCGACATCACCGCGGCACTGAATGCCGACGGCAAGCAGGTGGTCACGGTCTACGTCGAGGACGATCCGGCCGACCTGGCCAAGCCGCGCGGCAAGCAGGACTGGCTGCTCGAGCCGCACTCGATCTGGTATCCGCGCACCACCGGCATCTGGCAGACGGTCTGGGTCGAGCAGCTCGACAAGACCTTCATCAGCAAGCTGAAGTGGACCCCGATCTTCGAGACCTTCGAGATCGGCTGCGAGGTCTTCGCCGGCGGCGAGATCCGCGACGACATGTTCGTCGAGGTCAGGATCTGGCACGGCGAACACCTGCTGGCCGACGACCACTACAAGCTGCTCGGCGGCGAGGCGAACCGTAAGATCGCGCTGTCCGACCCCGGCATCGACGATTCGCGCAACGAGCTGCTGTGGAGCCCGGAGCGTCCGACCCTGCTCGACGCCGAGGTGACGCTGCGCTGCGGCGACCGCGTGGTCGACCGCATCCGTTCCTATACGGCGCTGCGCGCCTTCGCGATCAACCGCGACCGCCTGATGTTGAATGGCAGGCCCTACCAGCTGCGCCTGGTGCTCGACCAGGGCTACTGGCCCGAGTCCTTCCTGACCGCGCCTTCCGACGAGCACCTCAAGCGCGACGTCGAGCTGGCCAAGCTGATGGGCTTCAACGGCGTGCGCAAGCACCAGAAGATCGAGGATCCGCGCTACCTGTACTGGGCCGACAAGCTGGGCCTGCTGGTGTGGGAAGAGATGCCGTCGGCCTACCGCTTCAGCCCGCGCGCGATCACGCGCATGGTGCGCGAATGGACCGAGGCCATCGAGCGCGACTACAGCCACCCCTGCATCATCGTCTGGGTCGCCTTCAACGAGTCCTGGGGCGTGCCGAACCTGACGCTGACGCAGGCGCATCGCAACGCGGTCGAGGCGCTCTACCACCTGACGCGCACGCTGGATGCGACGCGGCCGGTGATCGGCAACGACGGCTGGGAGGCGTCCGCCACCGACATCCTCGGCATCCACGACTACGACTGCGATCCGGAAAAGGTGAGGGCGCGCTACGAAGTCACGGACCCGGTGCGCACCCTGTTCGACCAGCGCCGTCCCGGCGGACGCATCCTGACCCTCGACGGCTTCCCGCACCGCGGCCAGCCGATCGTGCTGACCGAGTTCGGCGGCATCGCCTTCGACACCCGCGGCGAGCCGGAAGAGGGCACCTGGGGCTATTCGCGCTCGACCACGGCCGAGGGTTTCCACACGCTGTATCGCTCGCTGCTGAAGGTGGTCAACGAGACCTTCATGTTTGCCGGCTTCTGCTACACCCAGTTCGCCGATACCTTCCAGGAAGCGAACGGCCTGCTCAACGCCGACCGCACGCCGAAGCTGCCATTCGAGGTGATCTCGGCAGCCACGCGCAACGCGGCGCTGCAGATGAACAATGAAGAGGAGAAAAAGGGACCTGATCCAGCCTGAGGCGCGCCTTCGTGCGCGCGGGCGGTCGGGCGCAATACAGGAGGATCCCATCAACCGACCGCCCGCCCGAGAGGGCGAAAGGAGAGATCATGCATACGATCGTCGTCTTCAGCCACCTGCGCTGGGATTTCGTGTTTCAGCGCCCGCAGCACCTGCTCACGCGGCTTGCGCGCCATTACCGCATCGTGATCGTCGAGGAACCGATGCACGACCCGCAAGGGCCGGCCCGGCTCGAACGCGGCAGTCCGCTGCCGAACATCACCGTGTGCCGCCCGCGCACCCCGCTCGACGTGCCTGGCTTCCATGACGATCAGATCGCCCTGGTCGCGCCGCTGCTGGCCGACCTGCTGCCGGCTTCCGTGCGCCCGATCGTCTGGTTCTATACGCCGATGGCGCTGCCGCTGCTCAAGGAGCTCGATCCGCGCCTGGTGGTCTACGACTGCATGGACGAGCTGGCTTCGTTCAAGAAGGCGCCGCGCCAGCTGCTGCAGCGCGAGTCGGCGCTGCTCAACCTGGCCGACCTGGTGTTCGCCGGCGGCCCCAGCCTGTACGAGGCCAAGCGCCACCGCCATCCGAGCGTGCACTGCTTCCCGAGCAGCGTCGATGTCGAGCACTTCCGCCAGGCGCAAGGCGCCGTGGCCAGTCATCCGGCGCAGGAGGCCATCCCCCATCCGCGGCTCGGCTTCTACGGGGTCATCGACGAGCGCGTCGACCTCGAGCTGGTGGGCGCGCTGGCCGACGCCCATCCCGACTGGCAGCTGGTGCTGGTCGGACCGGTGGTGAAGATCAACGAGGACGACCTGCCGCGCCGGCCGAACATCCATTACCTCGGCCAGCGCGACTACGCCGACCTGCCGGCCTTCCTCGCAGGCTGGGACGTGTGCCTGATGCCGTTCGCGATCAACGAGGCGACCCGCTTCATCAGCCCGACCAAGGTGCTCGAGTACATGGCGGCCGAGCTGCCCATCGTCAGCACCCCGATCGCGGACGTGGTGGGACCCTACGGCGGGATGGTGGCGATCGCCGACGGCGCCGATGCATTCGGGGCGGCCTGCGCCGCCGCGCTCGCGCTCGCACCGTCCGACCGCGAGGCC
>DOUW01000002.1 GCA_003520365.1 Massilia sp. | reverse complement strand
GGCCGCCGAATCGATGCGCGCGCAGGCCGCCGAACTGGCGCGCCTGGTCGCCACCTTCAGGCTGCGCGACGCTGCGGCCAGCGCGACGAGCGAAGGGGAACCGGTCACGGGACCCCGACTGCTGACCCTCGCCGCCGCCTGACTACCTGGCCATTACACCGCCGCGAGCGCGCGCGCCCGGCNNCGCGCTGGTCCTCGAGATGCTCGATCCCGACCGACAGGCGGATCAGGCTGTCGCCGATTCCCAGTTCCGCACGCTGGGCCGGCGGAATGGTCGCATGCGTCATCAACGCCGGATGCTCGATCAGGCTCTCCACGCCACCCAGGCTTTCGGCCAGGGTAAACACCGAGCAGGTTTCCAGAAAGCGCCGGGCGCCGGCCAGGTCGGTGTCGAGTTCGATCGAGATGATGCCGCCGTAACCGTCCATCTGGCGCCGCGCCAGCGCGTGCTGGGGGTGCGATTCCAGGCCCGGGTAATACACCTTGCGCACCTTCGGTTCGCGTTCCAGCCATTCGGCCAGGGCCAGGGCGTTGGCGCTGCTGCGCTCGACGCGCAGGGCCAGGGTCTTGATCCCGCGTAGCACCAGGAAGCTGTCGAAGGGCCCCTGGATCGCCCCGACCGCGTTCTGGATGAAACCGAGCTGCTCGCGCAAGGCCGCATGGTGCGGCGCGTTGCCGACCACGGCGACGCCGCCGATCACGTCCGAGTGCCCGTTCATGTACTTGGTGGTCGAGTGCACCACGATGTCGATGCCGGACTCCAGCGGGCGCTGGACGATGGGGCTGGCGAAGGTGTTGTCGCAGACGCTGACGATGCCGCGCTCGCGGCACAGCGTCGCGATCGCCGCCAGGTCGGCCAGCTTCAGCATCGGGTTGGTCGGCGTCTCGACCCAGACCATCTTGGTCCCGGGCTTGATGGCGGCCGCCAGCGCCTCCGGATCGGCCAGGTTCACGTAGCTGAAGTCGTGGCCCGCGCTTTTTCTCCGCACGCGTTCGAACAGGCGGTAGGTGCCGCCGTACATGTCGTCGCCGGCGACGATGTGCGAGCCGCTAGGGAGCAGTTCCAGCACCGCCGAGATGGCCGCCAGGCCCGAGGCGAAGGCAAAGGCCGCGCTGCCGCTTTCGATGTCGGCCACGCAGCGTTCGAGCGCCCAGCGCGTCGGGTTGTGCGAGCGCCCGTAGTCCAGGCCCTTGTGCACGCCCGGGCTCTCCTGGACGAAGGTCGAGGTGGCGAAGATCGGCGGCATCACCGCGCCGGTGCCCGGTTCCGGCGACTGGCCGCCGTGGATGACGCGGGTGGCGAGATGTTGCTTGTCGGTGGGTTTGTTGGTGGCGTCGGTCACGATAAGGTCCTGCGCAGATGGTTGAGAAGGTCGAAGCGGGTAATCAGGCCGTAGAAGCGATCGTCTTCGCAGATCACGGCGGTCAGGCCGCGGTCCAGGATCTCGCGCAATTGCATCATGCCGGCCGACGGTTTGAGCGTCTGCAGCTGCGCCGTCATGGTGCTGGACACCGGCGCCTTGAAGCGCCCGGATTCGCTGGTCACGTGCAGCAGCAGGTCGGATTCGTCGATGATGCCGACCAGGCGGCCATTGTCGATCACCGGCAGCTGGGCCAGGTCGCTGCTGCGCATGCGGTTGAAGGCGGTGAGCAGGGTGTCGGTCGGCGCTACGGTGACGACTTCGCCGGCATCGAAGCGGCGCCCGATCAGGTCGCGCAGGTCGCCCAGCTGCGGGCGGTGTAGCAGGCCCTGGTCGACCATCCAGCCGTCGCTGTAGACCTTGGTCAGATAGCGCGTGCCGGTGTCGCACACGAAGGTGACGACGCGCTTCGGCGTGGTCTGTTCGCGGCAATAGCGCAGGGCCGCGGCCAGCAGCGTGCCGCTGGACGAGCCGGCCAGGATGCCTTCGTGCTGGAGCAGGGCGCGCGCCGTGGTGAAGCTTTCCTCGTCGCTGATGGTATAGGCGCCGCGCACGCGCGACAGGTCGGCGATGCCGGGAATGAAGTCTTCGCCGATGCCCTCGACCGCCCAGGAGCCGGCCTCGGTCGACAGGTGCCCGGTCTGGACGTACTCGGCCAGGATCGAGCCCTGCGGGTCGGCCAGCACGAATTCCAGGTCCGGCTGGACGCGCGCGAAGTAGCGCGACAGGCCGGTCAGCGTGCCGGAGGAGCCGACGCCGACCACGATCGCGTCGAGCGCGTGCCCGGTCTGCTCCCAGATTTCGGGGCCGGTCGTGGTTTCGTGGGCCAGCGGGTTGGCCGGATTGTTGAACTGGTCGGCGAACCAGGCGCCCGGGATCTCGCGCGCCAGCCGCGCGGCGTAGTCCTGGTAGTACTCGGGGTGGCCTTTGCCGACGTCGGAGCGGGTCAGGTGGATCTCGGCGCCGAGGGCCTTCAGGTGCAGGACCTTCTCGGCGGCCATCTTGTCGGGCACGACGAGGACCACGCGGTAGCCCTTGATGCGCGCCACCAGCGCCAGGCCCAGGCCGGTGTTGCCGGCGGTGGCCTCGACCACGGTGCCGCCGGGCTGCAGTCGGCCGTCGCGCTCGGCCGCGGCGATCATCGCCACGCCGATCCGGTCCTTGATCGAGCCGCCGGGATTTTGCGATTCCAGTTTCAGGAAGAGCTGGCAGGGGCCGGTGTCGAGCCGGGTGACCTGGACCAGCGGCGTGTTGCCGATCAGGGAAAAAAATGCTGCCTGCTTGGCTGCCTGCGCCTGCGCCGGTGCTTGGGACGGGTGTTCCAGAATGCGTTGCATGTTGCCTCCAGGAAGGCGCCTTGTGGGCGCCGCGAACGCCAGAAGAGGGCGCGGATATGCGCCGGATCGTGAAGAACAAGACATCTTACGGCGATCGGCAGGCAGGCGTTTGAACTGGCACCAAGCGTGAGCGCGACAGGCCGCGGGGCGTCGAGGAGCCCAAGCTTACCAGCTCATGCATTGTTTATTTAATAAGATAATCTCATATCGGTATGCGATTCATGAGGCGAGCTTCTGGTTCAGACTTGTGCCGGAAGCGCCTTCGACGGGCGCAAACGTGTTACCCGGAATACATGCGATTTTGTCAATCATTGTTGCCCTCCGGTGCTATACTGCTCCATCTTTTTTGCCCGGACATCCGACCCATGCGCTTCCACCGACTCTCCCTGACCGCGGCCGCCGCGCTGCTCCTGCTTGCCGCCTGCAGCGACAACGGCGTACAGCTCGGCGAATTCCCGCCGATCACCAAGACCGAGGGCGACGAGCCTTTCGACCTGGTGGCGCCGACGTCGGACAGCCCGGCGCCCTTCACCTTCGAAAGCAGCGATAAGGCGGTGGCCGAGATCAACGGCAAGACGGTGACGATCGGCCACGCCGGCGTCGCCACCATCACGGCGCGGCAGGGAGAACGCGGCAGCTACAACCCGACCTGGACCAGCACGACGCTGACCGTGAAAGCGCGCGTCTGCGAAGCGCCTTCGGTCAACGAGAAAGGCGTCTGCGTGGCGCCGGCCACCACCGCCGGCTACGTGTCGCGCGGCGAAGTGATGTGGATGCCGGCCTCCTTCCAGCTGAGCTGGGCCAAGGCCGATGCGTTCTGCAAGAAC
Source organism: Massilia sp. (assembly GCA_003520365.1). GTDB lineage: Bacteria > Pseudomonadota > Gammaproteobacteria > Burkholderiales > Burkholderiaceae_D > Telluria > Telluria haematophila. The sequence goes on along the minus strand of DOUW01000002.1, from coordinate 2,734 downwards.
ACGACGATCAAGGGCCAAAAACCCTGGCGCCTGCCGACGAAGAACGAGCTGGCGGAGCTGGTCGCATCGGGCGAACTGGACGGGCGCGGCTGGAAGGGTGGCGACGCCTGGACCAAGAGCGCCGGCGCCACCGCCGATACCTATGCGACCGTCAATCTCCTGAGCAGCGCCGCCAGCGACCTGGCCGCCAGCGACGAGGCCTACGTCACCTGCGTGCGTTGACCGCCAGGGGAGGCCCCGTCGCGTGACAATTGGTGAGCCTCCACGCAGGAATGTTGCGTAGACTGATTGTTTTTAAAACAAGGAGATGCGATGAAAGGCTTCCTGGCGGGCAGTCTTGCCCTTGCTTTGTTGCTGGCGCCCGGCGCGCCGGCGCACGCCGAAACATCCGCGCAGAGCCACCAGCGGATCGAAGGCGTGGTCGAGCAATTCCGCATGGCGATCGTCAACAAGGACAAGGACAGCTTCATGAAGCTGTTCCTGCGCGAGGACATCACCTGGTCCGCCGTCTTCGACGACGCCAGCCTGGAGCGCATCAAGGCGCGCCGCAAGGACAAGAACCAGCCCGGCCCGAAGAAAATCTTCAGCGCCTCGCCGCGTGAATTCATCGAAGACATCGCCCAGGCCCAGGTGCCGCTCCACGAGACCTTCGAGAACGTGCGCATCGACACCGACGGCGACGTGGCCCAGGTCTGGTTCGACTACAGTTTCATGGCCGGCGACTACCGCGAAAACTGGGGCAAGGAAGCCTGGCACCTGGTGCGCACGGAAGAGGGCTGGAAGATCGCCTCGGTGATCTGGTCGATGCACCTGAATCCGGAACCGCCGCCCGGCGCCGCCGCGAAGTAGGCATGCCGCAGGGCTCGATGCGCCTGTCCCGGGGCCTGCGCGCCGTCGCCATGCTCGAGGCGGCCAAGGGTTGGTGGTCCTGTTGACCGGCTTCGGCCTGTTCTCGCTGCTGCACCGGGACGTCCAGCAGCTTGCCGAGATGCTGGTGCGGCACGCCCACCTGAATCCCGCCTCCCACATCCCGCGCATCTTCCTCGCCTATGCGGCCAGGCTCGACGATGTGCACCTGTTGCAGCTGGCCGCGGCGGCGCTCGCCTACGCCGCCGTGCGCATGGTCGAAGCCTATGGCCTGTGGTTCGGCCGCGCCTGGGGCGAGGGCTTTGCCGCCGCCAGCGGCGCCGTCTACCTGCCCTTCGAACTGCACGAGCTGGTCCATCGTCCCGGCTGGCTCCCCGCCTGCCTGGCCGCACTCAACCTGGCCGTGGTCGCCTTCATGATCTACAGCCTGCGCCGGCGCATGGCTGCCGGGCGGCGCGGGTAGGGGAATCCCACCGAGACCGCGTGGTAGAATCGGCTGCCGGTGCAATCGTGCTCGTCTCGAGAGCGTCCCGGCGTGCGCGGGGCGGCATATGGTAGCGAGTCAACCTGGCTTTATCTTTGCAACCGGCATCGAAAACAGCATCCCGACCATCGATGGCGGCCGCGTCCGCATGGACGAGATGGCCAAGTGCGGCCATTACCGGCACTGGCGGCGCGACTTCGACCTGGTCGAGGAAGTCGGCCTGCGCTTCCTGCGCTACGGCCCGCCGCTCCACACCAGCCTGCTCGGCGCCGGGCGCTACGACTGGTCGTTCGCCGACGAGGTCTTTCCCGACCTGCGCCGGCGCAACCTGGTGGCGATCGTCGACCTTTGCCATTTCGGCCTTCCCGATTTCCTCGGCGACTTCCAGAACCCCGACTTTCCCGAGATCTTCGCCGGCTACGCCCGCGCGTTCGCCCAGCGCTATCCCTGGCTCCAGCTCTACACGCCGGTCAACGAGATGTCGATCTGCGCGCTGTTTTCCGCCCTCTACGGCTGGTGGAACGAGCAGCTGCGCAGCGACAGGGCGTTCGTGACGGCCCTGAAACACGTGGTCAAGGCCAACCTGCTGGCCATGCGCGCCATCCTGCAGGTGCGCCCGGATGCGCTGTTCATCCAGAGCGAATCGAGCGAGTATTTCCACGCCGTGAAGCCGGCCGCCATCGGCCCGGCGGAAACCAGGAACGCGCGCCGCTTCCTGTCGCTGGACCTGAACTATGGCCGCCGCGTCGACTCCACCATGTACGAGTACCTGCTCGACAATGGCATGACCCGCGACGAGTACCACTTCTTCCTGAACAACAACCTGAAGCACCACTGCCTCATGGGGAACGATTACTACCAGACCAACGAGCACCATGTGACGGCCGACGGCGCCACCACGGCCTCGGGCGAAATCTTCGGCTATGCCGTGATCACCCACCAGTACTACAACCGCTACCGCCTGCCGGTCATGCATACCGAGACCAATCTCTGCCAGGGACCGGCCGGCGACGAGGCGGTCCGGTGGCTGCGCAAGGAATGGGCGAACGTGCTGCGCGTACGTAACAACGGCGTGCCCATCGTCGGCTTCACCTGGTATTCGCTGACCGACCAGGTCGACTGGGACACCGGCCTGCGCGAAGACAATGGCCGCGTCAACGCCCTCGGCCTGGCCGACCTCGACCGCCAGCTGCGGCCGGTCGGCCTGGCCTACCGCGACCTGATCGCCGACTGGACCGACGTGCTGCCGACCCAGAGCGTCTGCCTGCAGGTGCCGGTCGCCCTCGGCCAGGATTACCCCGGGCTCGCCGGGCCGCCCGCGCCCACGTCCCTGGATTCCGCCGACGCGACCGGCGCGCCGCGCAATGCGGAGTAAGGCCGGGC
>DOUW01000009.1 GCA_003520365.1 Massilia sp. | reverse complement strand
CGCGCTGGTGGCCGCCGCCCTCGCCGGCGGCGCTTCCCTGTTCTCCTTCGAGCCCTTCGGCTGGTGGCCGCTGCAGTTCCTGCTGCTGGCCTACCTGTTCTACCAGGTCGGCCTGGGCAGCTCCGTGAAACGCGCCACCCTGCTCGGCTGGGCCTTCGGCTTCGGCTGGTCGATCGGCGCCATGTACTGGCTGTACACCATGATGACCCGCTTCGCGCATTTGCCGGCGGTCCTCGGCGTGCTCGGCGTGATCCTGCTGGGTCTCTACATGGGCCTGTTCGGCGCCTTCGCCACCGGCGTCTCGGCCTGGCTGCGCCGGCGCTGGTCGCTGCCGGTGCCCGCCTTCCTGCTGCTGGTGCTGCCCGTCAGCTGGGGCGTCTCGGAATGGATGCGCGGCTGGGTGTTTACCGGCTTTCCCTGGGCGGTGTCGGGTTATGCCCATGACGTCTCGCCGCTGGCCGGCTATGCGCCGCTGATCGGCGTCTACGGCATCGGCGTGCTAGTTGCGGCCTGCGCCTCCTGCCTGGTGTTGCTGACCCAGCGCGTGCGCCTGCCGGCGATCGGCCTGTTCGCCGCCCTGCTGCTGGCCGGGGCCGGCCTGCGCACCATCGAATGGACGCAAGTGACGGGCGCGCCGCTGACCGTGCGCCTGCTGCAAGGCAATATTCCGCAGGACCGCAAGTTCGACTACGCCTTCCTCTCGAACATCCTGGAGCGCTACCACGGCATGATCACGGCCAGCCCGGCCGACCTGATCGCCACGCCGGAAACCGCGATCCCCGTGTTCCGCCACCAGGTCGACCCGGGCTACCTCGCCAGCCTGCAGCGCTTCGCCGGCGCCAGCGGCAGCACCCTGGCCTTGGGCATGCCGCTGCTCGACGGCCCCTCGCAGTACGCCAACAGCGTGGTAACGGTCACGCCCACCGAGCAGGCCCAGCCCTACCGCTACGACAAGGCCCACCTGGTGCCCTTCGGCGAATTCATCCCGCCGGGCTTCCGCTGGTTCACCGACATGATGAACATCCCGCTGAACGATGCCACCCGCGGCAAGGCGCTGCAGGCGCCGTTCGCGGTAAAAGACCAGCTGGTGCTGCCGAACATCTGCTACGAGGACGTGTTCGGCGAAGAGATCGCCTACCAGCTGCGCGCCGCGCCGCGTCCGGCCACCATGCTGTTGAACATGTCGAACCTGTCCTGGTACGGCCAGTCGAGCGCAGTGCCCCAGCACCTGCAGATCTCGCGCATGCGCACGCTCGAGACCGGCCGCCCGATGCTGCGATCGACCAACGACGGCGCCACCGCCGTGATCGACCACCGCGGCCAGGTCACCCACCTGCTGCCCTTCTATACCGAAGGCATGTTGACGGCGACCGTGCGCGGCACGACCGGCATGACGCCCTACATCCGCTTCGGCAACCTGGCCTTCCTGCTGCTCGGCGCACTGGCGCTGGCCGGGGCCTGGCTGGCTGGCCGAAATTACCGAAAGAAAAAGGCTAATCTCTCATAGTTGAGTCCAATCCGGTCCCAGAGGGCCGGTAAAACCCGCTAGAATTGGTCATTTGGCAAACTTACCGTGTTCGCGGCCCAGCGCCGCGTCGCCCAATCACGATGCTCACATTCCAACAAATCATCCTGACCTTGCAGTCCTATTGGGACAAGCAGGGTTGCGCCCTGCTCCAGCCCTATGACATGGAAGTGGGCGCCGGCACCTTCCACACCGGCACTTTCCTGCGCGCGATCGGCCCCGAGCCCTGGCGCGCCGCCTATGTCCAGCCTTCGCGCCGTCCGAAGGATGGTCGCTATGGCGAAAACCCGAACCGCCTGCAGCACTATTACCAGTACCAGGTCGTGCTGAAGCCGGCGCCGGAAAACATCCTCGATTTGTACCTCGGTTCGCTCGAAGCGCTGGGCCTGGACCTCAAGAAGAACGACGTGCGCTTCGTCGAGGACGACTGGGAAAGCCCGACCCTGGGCGCCTGGGGCCTGGGCTGGGAAGTCTGGCTGAACGGCATGGAAGTGACCCAGTTCACCTACTTCCAGCAGGTCGGCGGCCTCGACTGCAAGCCGGTGCTGGGCGAGATCACCTACGGCATCGAACGCCTGGCGATGTACCTGCAGGGCGTGGAAAACGTCTACGACCTGGTCTGGACCGAGTGGGAAGAGAACGGCGTTAAAAAAACGCTGAGCTACGGCGACGTCTTCCACCAGAACGAGGTCGAGCAGTCGACCTACAACTTCGAGCACGCCAACACCGAACTGCTGTTCCAGGCCTTCGCCAACCACGAATCCGAAGCCAAGCGCCTGATCGAGCTGGAACTGACCCTGCCGGCCTACGAGCAGATCATGAAGGCTTCGCACAGCTTCAACATGCTCGACGCGCGCGGCGCCATCTCGGTGACCGAACGCGCCGCCTACATCGGCCGCGTGCGCACCCTGTCGCGCCTGGTGGCCCAGGCCTATTACGACTCGCGCGAGAAGCTCGGCTTCCCGATGCTGCCCAAGGCCGAGAAAGCCGCAGCCTAAGCCCAGGAACAGACAAGAACAGACCATGAATCAAACTCTCCTCGTCGAAATCCAGACCGAAGAACTGCCACCGAAGGCACTCGTCAAACTCGGCGCCGCGTTCGCGAACGGCATCGCCAACGGCCTGAAGGCGCGCGACTTCCTGGAAGCCGACAGCGTCGTCACCCCGTATGCCACGCCGCGCCGCCTGGCCGTCTCCATCACCAAGGTGCGCGCCACCTCGCCCGACAAGCAAATCCGCGAAAAAGTGCTGCCGGTCTCGGTCGCGCTGGACAAGGACGGCAACCCGAGCGCGCCGCTCGCCAAGAAGCTGGCCGCGCTGGGCTTCCCCGACCTGCAAATCAGCGACCTCGAACGCGCCCAGGACGGCAAGGCCGAATCCTTCTTCTATACCTACACCGCCGCCGGCAGCGCGCTTGCGGGCGGCCTGCAGGACGTGCTGGCCGACACCGTCGCCAAGCTGCCGATCCCGAAGGTCATGAGCTACCAGCGCCCGGACGGCGCGACCGTGCAGTTCGTGCGCCCGGTGCACCTGCTGCTGGCCCTGCACGGCGAGCAGGTGCTGCCGCTGACCCTGCTGGGCCTCGACGCCGGCCGCCAGACCATGGGCCACCGCTTCCTGTCGCACGGCGGCCCGATCACGGTCGACCACGCAGATAACTACGCGGCGGTGCTGGAAAGCGAGGGCAAGGTGCTCTCCGGTGCCGAAGCGCGCAAGGAAAGCATTCGCACGCAGCTGCTGGAGAAAGCCGGCGCCGACCTGGTGCTGATGCCCGAGTCGCTGCTCGACGAAGTGGCGGCCCTGGTCGAGTGGCCGGTGGTCTACGAGTGCCGCTTCGAGGAAGAATTCCTGGCCGTGCCGCAGGAATGCCTGATCCTGACGATGCAGACCAATCAAAAATACTTCGCGCTGACCGATGCCAATGGCAAGCTGCGCTCGCGCTTCCTGATCGTCTCGAACCTGGCCACAAGCGATCCGTCGGCCATCGTCGGCGGCAACGAGCGCGTGGTGCGCCCGCGCCTGTCGGACGCCAAGTTCTTCTTCGAGCAGGACAAGAAGAAGACGCTGGAGTCGCGCCTGCCGCAACTGGCGAACGTGGTCTACCACAACAAGCTGGGCACCCAGGCCGAGCGCTCGCAGCGCGTCATGCGCCTGGCCGGCGCGATCGCCAAGCGCCTCGGCTACGACGTGGCGCTGGCCGAACGCGGCGCCATGCTGGCCAAGGCCGACCTGCTGACCGACATGGTCGGCGAGTTCCCCGAGCTGCAGGGCATCATGGGCACCTATTACGCCCGCCACGACGGCGAGCACGAGGAAGTGGCCCTGGCCGCCTCCGAACACTACCAGCCGCGCTTTGCCGGCGACGCCCTGCCCTCGACCAATACCGGCCTCGTGGTCGCCCTGGCCGACAAGCTCGAGACCCTGGTCGGCATCTGGGCCATCGGCCTGCAGCCGACCGGCGAGAAGGACCCGTTCGCGCTGCGCCGCCACGCCCTGGGAGTGATGCGCATGCTGGTCGAGAAGCGCCTGCCGCTGTCGATCTCGGAACTGCTGCTTGATGCCGCTGCCGTATTCGAAGGCCAGGCCGCATTCAAAGACCCGACCGCCGACGTCAAGGCCTTCATGCTGGACCGCCTGCGCGGCATGCTGCGCGAGCGCGGCTTCACGCCGAACGAAGTCGAAGCCGTGCTGGCCCAGAATCCGGACCGCGTCGACGACGTCGTGCAGCGCCTGGAAGCGGTGCAGGCCTTTGCCGCCCTGCCGGAAAGCGCTTCGCTGGCCGCGGCCAACAAGCGCATCACCAACATCCTCAAGAAGAACGAGGACGCGATGCCGCAGGACGCCGCCATCAAGGCCGAACTGCTGGTCGAGCCGGCGGAAAGCGCGCTGGCCGCGAAGATGCAAAGCCTGGAATCGAGCGTCGACAGTGCGTTCGCCGACAGCGACTTCACCGGCGCCCTGAAGACCCTGGCGCTGATGAAGGAAGAAGTCGACGCCTTCTTCAACGACGTGATGGTGATGGCGGAGGACCTGGCGCTGCGCAACAACCGCCTGGCCCTGCTGTCTGCGCTGCACGGCATGATGAACCGCGTCGCCGACATCTCGAAACTGGCGGCGTAAGGAAGCACCATGAAGCTGATCATCCTCGACCGCGACGGGGTCATCAACCACGATTCGCCGGACTTCATCAAGAGCCCGGCCGAGTGGGTGCCGATTCCCGGCTCGCTCGAGGCGATCGCCCGCCTGAACCAGGCGGGCTACCGCGTCATCATCGCCTCGAACCAGTCCGGCATCGCGCGCGAACTGTTCGACATGACGACCCTGAACGCGATCCACCAGAAGATGCACAACGCCGCCCAGCAGGTCGGCGCCGACATCGACGCGGTGTTCTTCTGCCCGCACGCGGCCAGCGACAACTGCGACTGCAGGAAGCCGAAGGCCGGCATGTTCGAGGAGATCAGCAAGCGCTTCAAGGTCAGCCTGAAGGGCGTACCCACCGTCGGCGACTCGCTGCGCGATTTGCAGGCCGGCTTCATCAGCGGCTGCGTGCCCTACCTGGTCCTGACCGGGAAGGGCGAAAAGACCCACCAGACCGGCGGCCTGCCGCCCGGCACCCAGGTGTTCCCGGACCTGGCCGCGATGGTCGCGGCCTTCCTGAAAACACCCGCTTCATCCGCCGCACCCAACTGATCCACCTGATCCACCTGACTCCTAAGGAGACCACGTTCTTGCGTACCACCGTCCTGTTTTTGCGTTCCCTGCTGTTTACGATCGTGATGGTGCTCGCCACCGTGGTCTGGGCCTGCGTCTGTTTCCTGGCCGCGCCCCTGCCTTACAACAAGCGCTTCTGGGTGACCTCGCGCTGGAACGTCTTCGTCATCTGGTGCGCCAAGGTCATTTGCGGCATCCGCTACCAGTTCAAGGGCTACGAGAACCTGCCGGACGGACCGGCGGTGATCCTGTCGAAGCACCAGTCGGCCTGGGAGACCATCTTCCTGCTGCCGAACCTGACGCGCCCGCTCGTCTTCGTCTTCAAGAAAGAGATCCTCTACATCCCCTTCTTCGGCTGGGCGATGGCGCTGCTGCGCATGATCCCGATCGACCGCAAGGAAGGTAAAAATGCCTTCGCCCACGTGGTCCGGCACGGCAAACGCCGCCTGGCCGATGGCCAGTGGATCATCATGTTCCCCGAGGGGACGCGCATCCCTGTTGGAAAAAAGGGAAAGTACAAGAGCGGCGGCACACGTTTGGCGATTGAAACCAATGCCGTAGTCGTGCCGATCGCGCATAATTCAGGAGAATGCTGGCCCAAGAATTCGTTCATCAAACGACCGGGCCTGGTGACGGTATCGATCGGCAAACCGATATCGCCACAACGCCACACTCCCGACAGCCTGATGCAAGAGGTCGAAAATTGGATAGAATCAGAAATGCGCGTCATTTCGCCCCACGTCTACACCGATGGCTGAACGAAGTTGGCGCCCTGATCAAAGCCTCTCCACCGCAGCACAGCATGAACTCCCCCAAGATCAACGGGCCCCAGCTAGACCTGTTCGCACAAGCCTTACTTGAAGAATCTTTAAAGAAGGCGGCCGTGGCGCCGGCCGAAAGGCCCGCGCCGCCGCCGCAGCCTCTTTTCAAGGCGCCGCCCGGTCCGCCCCGCATCACCCTGCCCTCCCCGCCGCGCACGCCCGACGATCCGCCCCTGAAGCGCATCGTGCTGGGCCAGTACGCGGTCGACTACGAAATGAAGCGCTCCTCGCGCCGCTCGATCGGCTTCATGATCGACGACGAGGGCCTGCACGTGACGGCGCCGCGCCGCGCGACCCAGCCCGCCATCGAGGAAGCGATCCGCGCCAAGCAGCGCTGGATCCTGACCAAGCTGCACGAACGCGGAGAACGGCGTGCACGCCACGCGCAGCGCGAGCCGCTGCGCTGGGAGGACGGCACGCGCCTGCCCTTCCTGGGCGGCGAGATCACCCTGCGCCTAGAGACCGCGGCGCGCAGCCACTGCGCCTTCGATCCTGAGTCGCGCGAACTGCGGCTCGGCGTCGTGGCGGGGCTGTCGGAATGGCAGCTGAAGGAACGCGTCAAGCTGTGGTTCCAGGCCGAGGCCAAGCGCCTGTTCACCGAGCGCCTCGACCTGTACGCGCCGCGCCTGGACGTGCATTACCGCTCGATGACGCTGTCCTCGGCCGGTTCGCGCTGGGGCTCGTGCACGGTGGCCGGCAACATCCGCCTGAGCTGGCGCCTGATCCACTATCCGCTGGCCCTGGTCGACTACGTGGTGGTGCATGAACTGGCGCACCTGCGCGAAATGAACCACAGCCCGCGCTTCTGGGCGGTGGTCGGATCGGTGTATGCGGATTACGACGGCGCGCGGCTGGAGCTGCGGCGCCGGTCGCATGAGATGCCGGTGTTGTTTACGGATTGAGGCGGGCCGCATTCGCGTCGCGCGTTTCGACCGAGCAGACGCCGTACCGCGTGGGCGCGAGAGCCTGCGCGGCCCGGCCCANNGGCTCTTGAGCCCACGCGGTACGAACCTTAACAAACTGCGGCGCTAAAAACGCCGACGAAACGCGCGCCTACGCCTACCTCAGCGCATTCTCCCGCCGCGTCGCCGCCAGCATGCGCATCGCGCCCTGCTGCGTCTCGTTCAGGCAGCGGTAGGGAATCGGCAGGGTCCCGCGCTTCAGGACCATCATGAAGCCGCGCGAATAGGTGCGCACCGCCGTCACGTCGGCCCAGTCGATCAGCGTAACGCCGCCACTGGTGCGCACGATGCCGTGCTGGTCGATGGTGAATTCATAGGTGCGCTTGCCGCGCTGGAGCAGCACGAAGTGCAGCGCGGCGCTCGCGGTGCTCTTGATGCGCAGGTACAGGCTGGCGGGCCAGCGCACGCGCCGGCGGCGGATCAGAAAGCCGCCATGCTGCCACATGAAGCCGATGTACTCGCGCAGCGTGTAGCGGACGAAGAAATGCAGGTCGCATAAAACCGAACCGGCGGGACTGGATGGCGATACCGGATTGCCTGCGGCAGCGCCGTAATAACCGTCATCCGTGCCATCGGCAGGTTGATGGGCCATCATGGCCATCGGTCGTGCGCTGCGCGGCGATTCCGGGTGATTAGACGACAACATGCGCATCCCCTTTTTTGTCTACCGAGCTCAAAAAGCAATGGTAACAAAACCTAGAGGATAATCCGTTGCAAGAGTTCAACAGTGCGCAGGGTCGCGCCGCGGTGGCGGCCGGCGAAGGCTGCCGCCTGCGCACCCATCGCGGCGCGCGCGTCCGCGTTCCGCAGC
>DOUW01000008.1 GCA_003520365.1 Massilia sp. | reverse complement strand
CGCGCCGTGCTGCATGCCTTCGCCACCCATTCCGACCTGAACATCGAATGCCGGCTGCTGTCGGACGGCGGCCAGGCGCGCTGGGTCGCCCTGGTCGGCCGCGCCGACTACGCCAACGTGGCCCAGCGCGACAGCGTGGTGGGCATGACCGGCGTGGTGCAGGACATCTCGGCGCGCAAGAACGCCGAGGACAGCCTGCGCCAGAGTGAGGAAGTGCTGCGCGCCCTGGCCAACACCATCCCGCAGCTGGCCTGGATGGCCCAGGCCGACGGCGCCATCGTCTGGTTCAACGAGCGCTGGTACGAATACACTGGCACCACGCCCGACAGCGCCACCGGCTGGGGCTGGCAAGACACGGTCGATCCGGAAGTGCTGCCGGCGATGCAGGAGCACTGGCGCACCTCGATCCGCACCGGCGAACCGTTCGAGATGGAATACCCGATCCGCGGCGCCGACGGCCAGTACCGCTGGTTCCTGACGCGCCTGAACGCGGTGCGCGACCGGCGCGGCATGGTGGTGCGCTGGTTCGGCACGAATACCGACGTCGACCAGGTCAAGCGCGCCGAGCAGGCCCTGCGCGAAGAGTCGAAAGTGCTGGAACTGCTGAACAGTACCGGCAGCGCCCTGGCCTCGACGCGCGACCTGCGCTCGCTGCTGCAGGTGGCGACCGACGCCGCCAGCGGCATCGCCGGCGCCCGCTTCGGCGCGTTCTTCTACCACGGCAAGGAAGGCGAGAAGCCGACCTTCTCGCTCTACACCCTGACCGGCGGCAGCGCCACCGAATTCCAGAATTTCGGCGAACCGCATGCCACCGCCCTGTTCGGGCCGAGCTTCCGCGGCGCCGGCCTGGTGCGTTCGAACGACATCGGCGCCGACCACCAGCACGGCCCGGCCTCGCCGCAGTTCGGCATGTTTTCGGACAAGCCGATCGTGCGCAGCTACCTGTCGGTGCCGGTGGTGGCCGCCAGCGGCGAGGCGATGGGCACGATGTTCTTCGGCCACCCGGAACGCGGCGTGTTCACCGAGCGCACCGAGCGCATCGTGCGCGGTATCGCCGCCCAGGCCGCGGTCGCGCTCGACAACCCCCGCCTGTACGAAGCCGCCCAGCAGGCCGCCGAGGAGCGCAAGGTGCTGCTCGAGAGCGAACGCGAGGCGCGCGCCGAGGCCGAGCGCTCCAGCCAGATGAAGGACGAGTTCCTGGCCACCCTGTCGCACGAGCTGCGCACCCCGCTCTCGGCCATCCTCGGCTGGGCCCAGGTGCTGCGCCGCGGCGGCAAGGACGAGGCCGACCTGCAGCGCGGCCTGCAGACCATCGAACGCAACGCCCGCTCGCAGGCCCAGCTGATCGAGGACCTGCTCGACATGAGCCGCATCACCTCGGGCAAGGTGCTGCTCGACATGCAGACGCTGTCGCCGGCCAGCTTTGTCGATGCCGCCGTCGAGACCGTGCGCCCGGCGGCCGACGCCAAGAACATCCGCCTGGAGCGGCGCTACGACACCGGCCTGGGCATGATCGCCGGCGACCCGGCGCGCCTGCAGCAGGTGGTGTGGAACCTGCTGTCGAACGCGATCAAGTTCTCGCCGCGCGGCGGCCTGGTCACCCTGGTGCTGGCCGCGCACGAAAGCTGCGCGCGGCTGTCGGTGTGCGACCAGGGCCCCGGTATCCCGCCGGAATTCCAACGGCGCGTGTTCCAGCGCTTCGCCCAGGCCGATGGCGCCGACACGCGCCAGCAGGGCGGGACCGGACTGGGGTTGAGCATCACCAAGAGCCTGGTCGAGGAGCATGGCGGCAGGATCGGGTTCGAGACGGCGGAGGGGCAGGGGACGACGTTCAGGGTGGATTTGCCGCTGGCGCACGACTAAGAGCGTCTGCCGGGTGGCAGGCGGCAAGCCTCCGGGTTGACCTGAACATCGCCCGCGCTCTGCGGTCGAACACGGGTCTTCAGTTTGGCGGGAGGTCGAACCATGCTTCTTCATACCGCACCCGATGGGACACAGGTGGCTGCCCGCGAACTCCGCCGCGAACCATGGATACCGAGGCGAGCCGCCGTTTGCCTGTTCGTTGGATTCTGCCTGGTCTGGTTCTACACGCTGGGCGCGCGCACGCTGGTGCCGAGCGACGAGGGGCGGTATGCGGAAATTGCCCGCGAAATGGCCGCCAGCGGCGATTTCCTCACGCCTCACCTCAACGGCATCAAGTATTTCGGCAAGCCGCCCCTGCAGGCGTGGGCGACCGCGCTGGTCTTTTCCGCGTTCGGGCTCGGGGAGTGGCAGGCGCGTCTCTGGACGGGGCTGTGCGGACTGGCCGGCATCGTCATGGTCTACCTTGCCGGCAGCCGCTTGTACGGCAGGGCCACCGGCATCACGGCGGCACTGGTCTTGGGCTCGAGTTTTTTCTGGGCCGGGGCCGGCCATGTCGCGTCCTACGACATGGGCTTGAGCGCGATGCTGGCCTGCGCCTTGTGCGCCATGCTCATCGCGCAGCGCCCGGCCACAACCCCGCGCGCGCGGCGCAACTGGATGCTCGGCTGCTGGGCCGCCATGGCGCTGGCGGTCCTGTCGAAGGGCCTGGTCGGCATTCTCCTGCCGGGCATGGTGCTGGTCGTGTACACGCTGGTGTCGGGCGACTGGCGAATCTGGCAACGTCTGCATGTCGTGCCCGGCCTGGCGCTGTTCCTGGCGATCGCCGCGCCGTGGTTCGTGCTGGTCTCGCTCGAGAATCCGGAATTTCCGGCGTTCTTCTTCATGCGCGAACATGTGGGCCGCTTTACCAGCGACGTACACAGCAGGCAGGCGCCGTGGCATTACTTTCTGCCATTGCTGGCTGTGGGCGTGATGCCGTGGCTCGGCGTGCTCGCGCAAAGCCTGCGCCACGGGTGGCGCGCCCGCGCCGCCGGGTTCGATCCCGGCCGTTTCCTGGTCGTCTGGGCCGTTTCGATCTTTGTTTTCTTCAGCCTCTCGCATGCCAAACTGCCGGCCTACATCCTTCCGGTCTTCCCGGCGCTGGCGCTGCTGATCGCCCGCTACCTCGACAGTGCTTCGCACAAGGCGACGATCGTCGCGGCAGCCCCGCCTGCCACGCTGGGCGCGGCCGTCCTCGTGTTCCAGTGGATCGGTCCTGCGCTGAACAACATGCATGCGCTGGCGCCGGCGCAACGAGGCATCAGGTACTGGATCGCCGGCGCTGCCGCACTGCTCGTGTTGGGCGGTATCGCTGCCGCGTGGCTGGCGCCTCGCGCACGCGCATGGGCGTTGACCGTTCTCGCCGCGGCGGGCTTCCTGGCAGGGCAAGCGCTCATGCTCGGACATGAGTCCTGGGGACGAGACAAGGCGGGCGTCGCCCACCTCCCGGCCATCCGGTCGGCAATCACGCCGCAAACGCCGCTGTATGCGATGGGGCAGTACGAATACGCGCTGCCGTTCTACCTCGGGCGCACGATGATCATGGTGCACAGGGCCGAAGACGCCATGCGGCTGGACCTGGAGCGGCGGCCGCATTTGTGGATATCCAGGCTCGACACCTTCGTCGCCACCTGGGAAGCGCAGCGCGCACGCGGCATCAAGGCCATCGCCTTCGTGCGCCCGGACATCTACGCGGACCTACGGCGGCGCGGGGTTCCCATGCGCGTGATCGGACAAGACGCGCGGCGCGTGATCGTCACGAACGATGTGCCGGCGGAACGGCGCTTCCCGACGAGGCCTGGACTTTCCTAGTTCGCTCATTCGTCGACCTCGCGACGCATTTCCAACAGATGGTGTCGCTTGATGACATCAAAAAATTATTAAATGGCAATATTTTGTTCGGATGAGTATCATACGGTGACAAAAAGAACATTAACCACATTAACGTCCTCGCAGGCTCGCCGCCACCGAACAGATATGAAAATCAAACAGATTATCGGCGTAGTATGTTTTTCCATACTTGCCCAATCGCACGCACAAACCGTCGACCCAGAAACTCCCGCAGTCGATAGCGATACCAAAAGCCCGGTCGTGGCCATTCCGAAGCCCGTGGCGGGCATCGCGAAACAATACAAATTCATGGGCAAGTCCTTGTCATCTTCGTGTCACAGGGATAGCGACAAGATGCTGAACACTGCGACGCTGCTCGTCGTCGCAGGCCATGAAAACTGCAAGACAGCGTATTCGGGACCGAAAGGCTTCTACATCGTCTACAAAGGCCTGCAGAAATACTATATTGCCGAGGCTGATCTGGAGTTGTCCGAGGAAGAGGCAGAGTCGGTCAAATCGCTCTCTGAAGAACAGAAGGCAGGATTTTCGAAACAGGCAGAGTTGACTGCGATTCATGTGCGCCAACAAGAGCTTTCCGACATACTCGACACCTTTAATCGTCACAAGAAGAGCGGCTTGACGGTGGTTTCCAGCGGAATTGCGGACGTCAGCGAGCACACGGAGGGGACGAGCTTTTCGATCGAAGTGCTGAATCAGGCGAAGAAGCCAATCAAATATGTCTGGTTCACCGTCGTGGGCTATAACGCAGTGGGCGACCCTGTACGCAACCGCTCTGGCGCATCGACGACAGTCAAAGGAATTGGCCCGATTGCTCCCGGTGCTTCCGCCTCCTACGAGTGGGACTACCTTTGGCACACCGATATCGTCGAATCGTTCAAGATCCCGAAAATCAAGATCCAGTACATGGATGGTTCGTTCCGCGAAGTGCAAAACGTTAAGGCGATTACGCTGAGCAGATCTCAACGCATGACTTTTCAGGAAGTACTCGACAACTAGTAGGTGGGCCCGTTGACGCGCAGATTGATGTTCAATCGGCGTGCGCGTCAACGCTTACCGCTCGTAGCTCCCTGCTCCTGGATGTAGGCAGGCTTTTCAACGCCAGCCGTGCAAGGCAACCCCGGCAAACCCCGCCCAGGCACCCAGATCGCGTTCCAGTTCCGGCAGCAGCCTGCGCAGCCTGTCCTTGTCGCCATAAAAGCTGGTGGCGCTGCCATCCAGGATGCGCTCGCTGCTGAAGCGATACAGGGAGCCGGCGGCCGCTTTCGCCGGCTGGCGCAGCAGCACCAGCACCGGCGTCTCCCCGGCCTGGGCCAGCAGCAGATCCCCGGCTTCGCCCGCATCGGCCCGCACGTAACGGCGCTGGCGCTCGGCGCCGACGCTCCCCGCTTCGAGCGCAATGTGCACGCGCTTGTTGTGCACCGCCGCCCAGTCGAGGAAGGGCACGGCGAAGCGGACGATCTCGTCGGGCGCGGTGCGGTAGTCCATCACGGC
Organism: Massilia sp.; assembly: GCA_003520365.1. Taxonomy (GTDB): domain Bacteria; phylum Pseudomonadota; class Gammaproteobacteria; order Burkholderiales; family Burkholderiaceae_D; genus Telluria; species Telluria haematophila. The sequence continues at coordinate 677 of DOUW01000008.1, read as the reverse complement.
CAGGCCGTCCGCGACCTGCGCCAGGCCGTCCAGCAGTGCGGTCTTGTCCCACCACCAGAACGGCACCACGAATTCGAGCGGCATGGCGCCGGCCGCCTCGCGCAGGGTGCGCGCCATCGCCAAGTACTCGCGGTCGCGATCGTTCGGGGCCAGCACCGCGTCCGGCAGCAGGTAGGGTTCGACGTCGAACTGCATTGCGCGCAGGCGTTCCTCCGGCGCGGACTCGCGGTTGTAGGCGGCAAAGGCGCGGGCACGGTCGGCGGTGGCGGCGCGGTGATTCGGCAAGGCCATGTGCGGGTCGCCTTCGACGCTGGTGACCGTGATGCCGGCGCTGCTTGCCTTGCGCACGAAGGTGCGCAGTTGCTGCGGATCGCGCACCCGGGGACCGTCGAGGGTGACGACGATGAACAGTTCGCCGATGTTTTCGCTCTTGGCCCAGGCCAGCAGGGCGTCGCCCTTGCCCATCCATTCGCCGCGGTCCCAGATCCAGGTCGAACGCGGGGCGGGCTTGGCCGGCGCGACAGGTTCGAGCCGCAGCGCGTCGAGGTCCAGGGTGGCGGCATGCGAGGGGCATAACAGCACGAACTGGCGCCAGTTGGCGCGGTCCAGTCGGGCCGGCAGGGGCAGGGCGACGCTGCGCGGGGTCTGCGTGGCCGCGAGTTCGCCGAGCGCATACG
>DOUW01000011.1 GCA_003520365.1 Massilia sp. | reverse complement strand
TCTAGAAAACTCGTGGCGATTCAGTCCGAGTTTGAGCTCTAACGTAATGAAAATAAAAGAAAAATTGTTAGTCACCGGTTTAAGCAGACGTCGTGCTCCAAGGACTCATAATCCGTTGGTGCCCGGTTCGACTCCGGGGAGGCCTACCAAGATTTTCACTGTCGGCCCAAGGGCCGCAGTATCCCGCAGCCCTTTCAGATTTCCTGTAGAGACACCGCATCCAGCCTGGGGCCAGAGCAACGATCCACGCCCCCCTTACTGCCGCACCGGCCTCACCACTTCCCGCAGCTGCGCCTCTTCTTCCGTCTGAGCCTCCGCCGCCGCCTGCTCATCCGACGCAGCAGGTGCATCCGCCTCCAAGTCCGGCGCCGCCAGCAGATGCGGCCGGATCAAGTCGAGCCGCACCGCATACTGCACGCCGCCGCGGGTAGCGGTGGCCGCGATCTGCCCGGCGTCGTTGATGGCGCGCGGATTGGAGATGTCCCAGCCCAGCCGCGGGTCGACTAGCGCATTCAGGCTTTCCATGCGCCGGCCGCGCCAGATGAAGCCGGACAGGTGGTCGCTGGTGCCGACGACGTGGCCGTGGTTGTTGATACCGGTGCCGCTACTTTGCCTGTCCGTCGTTTCGTCACCTGGGCGGTTGTCGATCCTGATCAGGCGGCCATTGCTGTAAAAAAAGGCAATCTTCTCCCAATAGCCCTCCGTCACTCCCATGTAGCCGGTGATCTGGCCAAGCCCGTTGATCGCGCTCCCCGCGTTCCGGATATCGAGGCCGAAGTTGCCCAGGTCACGCATGACGCCGCCGCTCCAGGTGAAAGCGTGCGATAGCGGTTCGGGGACGGTTCCGAGGCCGGAATCGCCGGTGACCTGGTTCCGGTTGTTCAGCGCCATGGCCTGGGTAATGCTCGGTGCGTTCTCGTCGGACATCAGTCTGCCGATGTCCCTGAGGGTGCCGCCCGGGGTGCGCAGGAAGCTGCGCACGCCGGCGTCATCGTAGGGATACGGTGTGCCCGCGAACAAGGTGGCGTAGCCGGCATGGTTGATGTCGGTGTAGGTCGTGTGCCTGCCCCGGACGGCGCCGATGTCGCGCTGCCTGCCCTGGTAGTAGATGTAGCCGCGCTGCTGGCCGCCCCGGGTCGTCCAGTTGCCGAGCACCTGGCCCTTGTCGTTGATCGCCACGGCGTTGCTGGACGTGCCGCCCAGCGTGCCCAAGTCGATCATGCCTTTGCCGCGGTTGATGAAGCCGTGCGTGGCGGTGGGACTGATCGGATAGGTGCCGACGACGACGCCGGCCTGGTTGATGTCCGTGGCCGCGCTGTTGGCCGGACCGACGACGGTGACCCGGTATTCCTGATAAGCAGGGGCGGCGTGTGCCGCGGATAGGGCCAGCGACAACAGGAGCAGGGGAAGAGGAAACGGTCGTTGCATGGTGATCTCCAGGGTAGAGGATGGCTCGACAACAATTCGCCTGCCGCCGAGAAAATAATCCGTTAAGAAACAAGCGCTTATGGCGAGATCGGCGAGTCGTCAGTCACGGTACGCCATCCCTGCCGAGCTGGGTTGGGGTTGCACAATCCACGGCAGGGGAAGGCACGGCCGTATTCGAAGGGGAAGGGCGGCGGCACGGGCAGTCCAGCTGCCTGAGTGGTTCAAAGACCTCGCCGACGCGTAAATGCCTTTGTTCAACTTCCATAGTTCATAGGAAATAGTTTGATCTACCGCAAGGACTAGCGGTCGAGGTCTGGGTCATTCTTGCGTCCGCGTAATTCAACCCTGTCGCTCCGGCGCCTCCGTTAGCAATGAAAAGAAAAAAATTCGACATCGACGCCATGACCGACCTGATGGCGCCCGCCCCCGAGACTTCCCGCCAGTACCGCGACTACCTCGAATTCACCGACCACGACGTCCAGCTCCTGCGCGACGTGCATCCCTACCTGAAAGCCCACCAGTCCGAGGTGGTCGTGTCCTTCTACGAGCACCTGCTGCGCTTTCCCCGGCTGCAGTCGCTGCTCGACGATTGCCATACCTTCGCCCGCCTGAGGAATCTGCAGGCCGCCTACTTCGACACCCTTACCGTCGGCGACTACGACGCGGCCTACGAACGCAACCGGGTGCGGGTCGGGCTGGTGCACCAGCACGTCGGACTCGAGATCCGCTGGTATATCGGCGCCTACCGCAAGTACCTGGCGGAGCTGGCGCCGGTGCTGCGCCAGGCGCTGGCGGACACGCCGGAGAAATACCACCCGACCTACGACGCCTTGCTGAAACTGATCTGCCTGGACATGAGCCTGGCGCTCGACACCTACGAGCAGGCCGGGCGCGTCGAGTTGTCCGGGCTGAAGAACTACGCCGAGCAGGTGCTCACCAGCCTGCCGTCGGGCGTGATGGTGGTCGACGGCGCGCGCCAGGTGCGCACCATCAACCCGGCGATGTGCACGATGCTGGGCGTGGCGGTGCCGCCCAGCGTGGACATCGATTTCCTGCCCCAGCCCGAACTGCGCGCGGCCATCGAGGTCGCGCTGCAGGCGCCGGAGCACCGCGAGGAGCTGATGCTGACGCTCGAGCCCGAGGCGGCGGCCGGCCAGCCGCGCTACCTGCGCTGCGCGCTGTCGCGCGTCTGGCTCGACGGCGAAGACCTGCTGCTCCTGATTGCCGAGGACCTCACCGCACCGATGCGCGCCAAGGCCGCCCTGCACGACAGCGAGGAGCGCTTCCGCATCGCATTCGACCACGCCGCCGTCGGCCTGGCCCAGGCGGCGCCCGATGGACGCTGGCTGCGCGCCAACCGCAAGTTCGAGGCCATCGTCGGCTACAGCGAGGAAGAACTAAAGACGATGAACTTCCGCGAGATGTCGCTCGAACAGGAACTGCCCGCCAGCGAGGCGCCGCTGCGCATGCTGCTGTCCGGCGCGATACCGAGCTACGCGATCGAGAAGCGCTATGTGCGCAAGGATGGGCAGCCGGTCTGGGTCAACGTGGCGGTGTCGCGCATGGTCTCCAGCCGCGGCGACGTCAACCTGATGATCGTGATCGAGGACATCGCCCGCCGCAAGCAGTACGAGCACGAGCTGCGCCACATGGCCAGCCACGACGTGCTGACGGGGCTCGCCAACCGCAGCCTGCTGATGGACCGGCTCGACCAGGCGCTGACGATGGCGCACCGCAGCGGCCACCAGGTGGCGATCCTGTTCATTGACCTCGATCGTTTTAAAACCATCAACGACAGCCTCGGCCACGAAGCCGGCGACCACGTGATCGTCGAGGCCGGCCGGCGCTTGTCCGGCATCGTGCGCGAAGGCGATACCGTGGCCCGGCTCGGCGGCGACGAATTCGTGGTCCTGATGCCGGACCTGGCCGACGCCGACGGCGCCGCCGTACTGTCGGCCAAGCTGCTCGAGGCCCTGCTGCTGCCGATGAACGTGCTCGGCCACGAGTTCTCGCCGGTCGGCAGCATCGGCATCAGCATCTATCCGCGCGACGGCGTCGACAGCAACGCCTTGCTGAAGAACGCCGACGCGGCCATGTACCGCGCCAAGGAACTGGGGCGGGGCAACTTCCAGTTCTATACCGAGGAGATGAACGCGCGCACGCTCGACCGCCTGCGCCTGGAAAGTGGCCTGCGCCGTGCGCTGGAGCGGCACGAGTTCGAACTGCACTACCAGCCGCAGATCGACCTGGCCACCGGCGAGCAGGTCGGCGTCGAGGCGCTGCTGCGC
>DOUW01000010.1 GCA_003520365.1 Massilia sp. | reverse complement strand
GGCCCAGTGCGCCGCCAGCATGCAGCCCAGGCTGTGCGCGAGCAGCACCGGCGCGCCCCGGCAGGCGGCGACGGCGGCATCGAGTTCGGCCACCCATTCGTCGCGCTGCGGATTGTTCCAGTCGCGGTGCTCGACGCGCCGCAGGCGCGGGTAGCGCGCTTCCCACAGGGTCTGCCAGTGCTGCGGCCCGGAGTTCCACAGGCCGGCGAGAGTCAGGACGTCGCAATCCATGGCGCTTCCTCGGTTCGTTCCGTTGTCGTTCCGGCCATTCTACGCGCGCGCCTGACGGCTCGGCGCCGTGCAGCGGGGGCGTGCAGCCTGGCTAGAGCGCCGTGCGCAGCGCGAACAACTCGGGGAACAGCACCACGTCGAGCATCTTGCGCAGGTAGCTCACGCCGGCCGTACCGCCGGTGCCGGTCTTGAAGCCGATGATGCGCTCGACCGTCGTCACGTGGCGGAAGCGCCAGAAGCGGAAGGCGGTCTCGAGGTCGACCAGCTTTTCGGCCAGTTCGTACAGGCCCCAGTGCTTGTCCGGCTCCTGGTAGACGGCCAGCCAGGCCGCCTTCACCGATTCGTCGGCTTCGGTCGGCAGGGTCCAGTCGCGCTCCAGGCGTCCGGGCGCGATCGCGAAACCGCTGCGCGCGAGCAGCATCACCGATTCGTCGTAGACCGAGGGTGTATGCAGTTCGCGCTCCAGGATGGCATGCGCCGGCGGGTTCTTCTCGTGCACGGCGAGCAGCTGCGGGTTCTTGTTACCGAGGATGAATTCGAGCGCGCGGTACTGGTGCGACTGGAAGCCGGAAGAGGCGCCGAGGTAGGGCCGGATCGCCGTGTATTCCGAGGGCGTCATGGTCGCCAGCACGTCCCAGGCGTGCACCAGCTGGTCCATGATGCGGGCGACGCGCGCCAGCATCTTGAAGGCCGGATCCAGTTCGCCGGCGCGCAGTTGCCCGCGCACGGCCTGCAGCTCGTGCAGCATCAGCTTGACCCACAACTCGCTGGTCTGGTGCTGGATGATGAACAGCATCTCGTTGTGGTTCGGCGAGAGCGGGTGCTGGGCCGACAGGATCTGGTCCAGGCCCAGGTAGTCGCCGTAGCTCATCGACTCCTTGAAGTCCATCTTCGCGCCGTGCCACTCGGCCGGCTTGTTTGCTTGGTCGCTCATGCTGGCCTTCAGGTCACGGCGCCGCGCTCGGCGCCCACATCGTAGTCTTCGCGGTCGAGGATGTCCTTCAGGATCTCGACGGCGTCCCACACGTCCGCGAAGCTGGTGTACAGCGGGGTGAAGCCGAAGCGCATGATCTCCGGTTCGCGGTAGTCGCCGATCACGCCGCGCGCGATCAGGGCCTGCATCACCGCGTAGCCGTGCGGGTGGGTGAAGCTGACCTGGCTGCCGCGGCGCGCGTGCTCGCGCGGCGTCACCAGGCCCAGCGGATGGGCGGCGCAGCGCGACTCGACCAGTTCGATGAAGAGGTCGGTCANNTTTCCTCGAACACTTCCAGGCCGCACTCGACCATCGCCAGCGACACCACCGGCGGGGTGCCGCACAGAGCGCGGCCGATGCCGTCGGCGGGCGCGAAGCCGTGCGCCATCGCGAACGGCTGGGCATGGCCCCACCAGCCCGACAGCGGGTGCGCGAACCGGGCCTGGTGGCGGCTCGGCACCCAGATAAAGGCCGGGGCGCCGGGGCCGCCGTTCAGGTACTTGTAGGTGCAGCCGACGGCGAAGTCGGCCTCGGCGCCGTTCAGGTCGACCGGCACCGCGCCGGCCGAGTGGGCCAGGTCCCAGACGACCAGCGCGCCGTTCTGGTGCGCGTGGCGGGTGAGGGCGGCCATGTCGTGCTGATGGCCGGTGCGGTAGTTCACATGGGTCAGCATGACGACGGCGCAGTCGGCGTCGATCGCGGCCGGGAGTTCCTCGCTTGAATCGACCAGGCGCACGCTGTAGCCGCGTTCGAGCCAGCTGGTGAGGCCTTCGGCCATGTAGATATCGGTCGGAAAGTTGCTGCGCTCGGTGACGATGACGCGGCGCTTCGCGGTTTCTCCCTGGGCCTGGATGCGCACGGCGGCGGCCAGGGCCTTGAACAGGTTGAGCGAGGTGCTGTCGGTGACGACCACTTCGTCGGCCGCCGCGCCGACCAGGGGCGCCAGGCGCGCGCCCAGGCGCCTGGGCAGGTCGTACCAGCCGGCCGTGTTCCAGCTCTTGATCAGGTCCTGGCCCCACTCGCGCGCGACGACCTCCTGGACGCGTTGCAGGGCAGTGCGCGGGCGGGCGCCGAGGGAATTGCCGTCGAGGTAGATGACGCCGGCAGGCAGGTCGAAGCGCTGGCGCAGCGGCGCCAGCGGGTCCTGGTCGTCGCGTGCGAGACAGGCGGCGCGGGTGGTGGTGAGTTCGCTCATGGATGATTAGTTGGGTAATGGCCGACATGGCCGGGCCGGCCGACGGTCAGCAGTTGTATAGGCCGGACAGGCATTCGGCGGGCAGTGTAGCAAGAAAAGGGCATCCGGAGACGGTGGAAAAATGTCGTTTTGCTATCTTTTTCGGCCGATTCGGTGCGCGCGCGAAGTTTTTTCGACTTTTTTCAACAATTTTTGCCATCAACCCTAAAGTTCCCGCCGAGTCCGCCGTAAAGGGTACAGAGGCAGCAAAAGGGCGGTCGAAAAATTTTCAAAAATATTTTTCAAAAACCCTAAAGTTGTCCGGAACGCTGCCGTTAATGGTGCAGAAGGGCATGAGGCGGGACTGAAAAAAATTTCAGAACCACCCTAAAGTTTCCGATTTGGTTGACGTAAACCAACACATGATGCTTCTGCCGGGTTTGCTTCAAGCTGCAAAACGGCAAGTCTCATAACACCGCATCCGCCTCCGTTTTCATAGGAGCGCCTCCCCCATCCGAGAGGGTTTGTCAGACAAACTCCTACGGATGATCTCGCCTTTGCCGGACGCAAAATACAGTGTCTGTCCGATTCCGCAAATGTTTCTCTACAGTCAGAATCTATCTCACTGGCAACACAATCACGCCAGGAACAACGAAACAACGGAGAGTGGAAAATGACTGCAAACGACATGATGGCTGAAATCCGCGATGCGAACCTGAGCTACCTGATGCTCGCGCAGCAGATGATCCGCGCCGACAAGGTCACCGCGATTTTCCGCCTCGGCATCTCGGCCGACATCGCCGACTTGATCGAAGGCATGAGCAATGCCCAGATCCTGAAGCTTGCCGGCGGCAACATGATGCTGGCCCGTTTCCGCTTCGATGACACCGCCATCCTGTCGATGCTCACCAGCCACAGCAAGGACCGCGCCCTGGCCCAGTCGCACGCCGCGATCCTGATGGCTGGCCAGCCGGCCGAAGAAATAGCCTAAAAGCTCACCTCCGCTTCGGTTCGATAGTGTAGGATAGCCGGACTGAAGCAGGAGTTGCAGGATGAGCAAAAAAAGCGTCGTATCTGAAGCGCAAGAAATCCAGCTTGCCATCGAGTTGATCCAGCTGGGCGCGCGCCTCCAGCTGCTCGAAACCGAGGTGTCGCTGTCACGCGAGCGCCTCATCAAGCTGTACAAGGAACTGCGCGGCGTCTCGCCGCCGAAGGGCATGCTGCCTTTCTCCACCGACTGGTTCCTGACCTGGCAGCCGAACATCCATTCCTCGCTGTTCATCAACATCCATAACTTCCTGGTCGAGAACGCCGGCGCCACCGGCATCCAGGCCGTGATGAAGGCCTATAAACTCTACCTCGAACAGATGCCGGCCGAGCCCGGCGAAGAGCCGCTGCTCTCGCTGACCCGCGCCTGGACCCTGGTCCGCTTTTTCCAGAGCGGCATGCTCAGATTGACGCCCTGCGGCAAGTGCAAGGGCAAGTTCGTGGTCGATAGCCTCGACCTCAACAGCGACTACCTGTGTGGTTTGTGCCACATGCCTTCGCGCGCCGGCAAGACGCGCAAGGCGAGGGACGCCGCCGCCCGGCAGGCGGACGCGCAGCCCGACGCCTGAACGTTACCCATTTCATATGATGCAGTTCGCGGCAGGACGGGCGGCGTGAGTCTCCGGCGCATCCTGCGCGCGCCGGCCATCCAGGCCCTGCTGTGCCAACTGGCGGCCTTTCCGCTGACCCTGCTGGTCGTGTTCCTGCTGGCGCGCGCCGGCGCCCACCCCTCCTATTTGACCGCCGCCCTGGTCCAGGGCGCGTGTGCTGCCGCGCTGGCCGGTTGGCGGCGCCTGGCGC
>DOUW01000007.1 GCA_003520365.1 Massilia sp. | reverse complement strand
GGGGGTTGGCGGTGGTAAAGCTCGTCCCGCAGCGCGTGCTCGACGCCGGCTGCGGCGCCGGGCCGGCCCTGCCGCTGCTGCAGAAGACCTATCCGGCCGCGCACATCGTCGGGCTCGATGCCGCCCCGGGCATGCTGGCCGCGGCAGGAAGCCCTGCGCCGGCGCCGCGTTCGCTCGGCTCCATGCTCAGCCGTTTGATGCCGGCCAAGACCGGCGTCGACCTAGTGTGCGGCGACTTCGGCACCCTGCCGTTCGGCCCGAACTCGCTCGACCTGGTGTGGTCGAACCTGGCGCTGCACTGGCATCCCCAGCCCGACCGCGTGTTCGCGGAATGGCGCCGCGTGCTGCGCGTCGACGGCTTGTTGATGTTCTCGAACTTCGGTCCCGACACCTTCAAGGAGCTGCGCGCCGCTTTCGCGGCGATGGACGAAACGCCGCATACCCTGCCTTTCGTCGACATGCACGACTTCGGCGACCAGCTGGTCGAGGCCGGCTTCTCGACACCGGTGATGGACGTCGAACGCATCACGGTTACCTACGGCACGGTCGAAGCCTTGCTGGCGGACGTGCGCGCGATCGGCAGCAATCCGTTAGCGACGCGCCGGCGCGGCCTGGTCGGGCGCGCGGCCTGGCAACGGATGGTCGATGCGCTCGAGGCCCAGCGCGGGGCGGACGGCAAGATTCCCTTGAGCTTCGAGGTGATCTACGGGCATGCGTTCCGGCCGGTGCCGAAGACGACGGCGGCGGGGGAGGCGATTGTGCGGTTTCAGCCGCGCAGGCCGTGAGCCAGGAAGCATTCCGGGCATTATCAGGCGCGTCGGTAGGGGGNNGGCACGGGGTGCCCACCCTACCGCATCACATGCATGCGGCATGGCAAGGATTTTCCTTGAATAAAAATTAGCGATTTGAGTATAATCAATGACTATTTTTTCGTCTGTAGCGCCATAAACGCTGAAAAAACAGGCAAAACGGAAGAAAAAATAGAAAATTGAAAAGCAGCATCAGCAAGTTCCGCGCCCCGTCAGTGTGTTTTGCTTTGCTGGTGGCCGCGGTACGGCTAACGTCCGTCGCGTGCCATTTCCGCGTGCCGTCCGGGAGCCCTTGCGTAATGGTTTCGGAGCGGCGGCGGTTCGTTCATGGAAACGCTGACCGTTTAAAAATATTCTTATTTTGGGTGGTTGGGGACAACATGACATACGCAAAGCGACTTCACGCCTTGATGCTCGGTCTCGCCGTATCGGCCAGCATCCCGGCACTGGCAGCGCCGGAAATCACGGGGCGGCCGGTGGAACACCAGTTGAACATGCAGCCTCCCGTGACTGGCGTCGGCGCTGACATCTACAGCTTGCACAACTGGATGATGATCGTCTGCCTGGTCATCTTCATCGGCGTCTTCGGCGTCATGTTCTATTCGGTGTTCAAGCACCGCAAATCCCTGGGCCACAAGCCCGCCACCTTCCACGAATCGACCGCCGTCGAGATCGCCTGGACCGTCGTTCCCTTCCTGATCGTCATCGGCATGGCGCTGCCCGCCACCAAGACCGTGATCGCGCTGAAGGACACCTCGAACGCCGACATCACCATCAAGGCCACCGGCATGCAGTGGAAGTGGGGCTACGACTACCTGAAGGGCGAAGGCGAGGGCATCAGCTTCCTGTCGAACCTGGCTACCCCGCGCAGCCAGATCGGCGAGCCGGGCATCGCCGCCACCGAGGCGCGCGGCGAGAACTACCTGCTCGAAGTCGACAACGAGATGGTGGTCCCGGTCGGCAAGAAGATCCGCATGGTGTTCACCGCCAACGACGTGATCCACGCCTGGACCATTCCGGCCTTCGCCATCAAGCAGGACGCGATCCCGGGCTTCGTGCGCGACGGCTGGTTCAAGGCCGACAAGGTCGGCGTCTACCGCGGCAACTGCGTCGAGCTGTGCGGCAAGGACCACGCCTTCATGCCGATCGTGGTGCGCGTCGTCTCGGCGGAGGACTATACTGCCTGGGTCGCCGGCGAGAAGAAGAAAATGGCCGCGCTGGCCGACGATCCGAACAAGGTCTGGACCATCGACGAACTCAAGACCAAGGGTGAAGCCGTGTACGCCGCCAACTGCGTCGCCTGCCACCAGGCCAACGGCAAGGGCATGCCGAACGCCTTCGCGCCGCTCGACGGTTCGCAAGTCGTGAACGGCGAGAAGGGCCACCAGATCGACGTCCTGCTCAACGGCCAGGACACCCCGGCCTATCCGGGCGCGATGCCGCCGTGGAAGCAGCTGTCGGACTCGGACATCGCCGCCGTCATCACTTATACCCGCAATACCTGGTCGAACAAGGCCGCGGAAAACATCGTTCAACCGGCCGAGGTTCTGGCTGCACGTAGCAAGCAATAAGTTTCCCAGGATACTGACATGACTACTCGCACTCTCGACCACGCCCACGACGATCACCACGGCCATGCGCATGATCATGATCATGCGCACGATCATCCGACCGGCCTGCGCCGCTGGCTGTTCGCCACCAACCACAAGGACATCGGCACCCTCTATCTCTGGTTCTCGTTCGTCATGCTGCTCTCAGGCGGCGTGCTGGCGCTGATGATCCGCACCGAGCTGTTCCAGCCGGGCCTGCAGTTCTTCCGTCCCGAGTTCTTCAACCAGCTCACCACCATGCACGGCCTGGTGATGGTGTTCGGCGCCATCATGCCGGCTTTCGTCGGCTTCGCGAACTGGATGATCCCGCTGCAGGTGGGCGCCTCCGACATGGCCTTCGCGCGCATGAACAACTTCTCGTTCTGGCTGCTGCCGCCGGCCGCGATCCTGCTGGCCGGTTCCTTCCTGGCGCCGGGCGGCGCCACCGCTGCCGGTTGGACCTTGTATGCACCGCTGTCGACCCAGATGGGCCCGGGCATGGACATGGCGATCTTCGCCATGCACATCATGGGCGCGTCCTCGATCATGGGTTCGATCAACATCATCGTCACCATCCTGAACATGCGCGCGCCGGGCATGACCCTGATGAAGATG
>DOUW01000194.1:1350-6814 GCA_003520365.1 Massilia sp. | reverse complement strand
GCGTCGCCGAGCTGGAAGGTGGGCTGGGGCGAGGCCGCCAGCACCTTCATCGACAGTTGGGCGCCGGGTTGCGTGCCGGGTGGCAACTGCATGCGCACCGCCATGTCGGCGACTCGTACCACGAAGCTGCCGTCGCCCAGGCGCGACAGCACGGAAACGGGAACTTTGCTGCCCAGCATGGTCGCCAGCGTGCGCTGCAGGGCGTCGAGGCGCGGATCGCCCGTGCGTTCGAGCGGCTGCGCCGGCCGTACCGGCTGCGTGGCGCTGACGCCGGGACTGGGCAGGCGCTCGACCATTTATGTCTATACGCTGCCGTAGGCGTTCGCGAGGCGGCGCTGGGTACCGGAGTTGTTGATCAGGGCCGACAGCTGGGCCATCCACGGCATGGTCAGGTCGCGGATGCGGCGGTCGTCGGCCAGGATGCGCTTGATGCAGTCGACCTTGGCCTGGCGGCCCTGCGGATTGAGCGCGACCGCTGCTTCTTCGCGTTTGAGCGTGTCGACGTGGACCGTGCAGCGCTGCTCGAGCAGCACCAGCTGGTCCCAGTCGCCGGCTTCGGCGGCAGCCCGCATCTGGCCGGTCAGGGCGGCGACGGCGGCGTATTCGGACAGCACTTCCTGGCCGGTCATCATCACGCGCTCGCCATGACAGGGTAGTGGGAGGCCAGCGCATCCGGCGCGGCCGGCTTCTCGCCGATCTGCGACCAGGCGTCGCGCATGTCGGCCAGCAGGGTGTGTACTTCTTCCAGCATCTCGGCCTTGTTCTGCAGGTTGGCGGTCAGGAGGCGCTCGGTCATATAGACATACAGCAGGTCGAGATTGGCAGCGATCTCGCCGCCCGCCTTCTTGTCGAGGCTGGCGCGCAGGCCGCTGTTGATGATGTCCAGTGCCTTCGAGATGGCGGCGCCTTTCTCGACAATCTGGCCGGCCGCCATGTGCCTGACCGCGTTCCTGACAGCAACGAGTGCGCCGTCGTACAGCATCACGATCAATTTGTGGGGCGAGGCGGCAATCACCGAAGTTTCCAGCCCTACTTTTGCGTAGGCGTTCACGCCGCGCTGCATCGATCCAAACATCAGAACCTCCAAATACTTCAGTAGTGTTGCGTTCGCGCTGAAGCGGGTCGGGGCGGCGTCGAGGCCGGCCTGCCATTCTTCAACCAGGGTAGTTTACTGGCTTAACGGCAGCTTCTAACGGGACTTGAGAGCCGGGAATACCCGTCATTTTGACCCTTTGTCAGGTGGATAACGAAACGGAGGTCTTGTGTGGGCGCAAGGAAACCACGCGCCAGGGCGGAGCAGGATCAATCGTTGCGCGGGGTCTTGCGGCGCTCGTGGTGGCGGCGATGCTGGGGGGATTGCAGGGCGCGCGCCAGGATTGCGCGCGGTACGTTGCAGCTGTCGAGGTACTGGAAAGCGAAATCGACCCCGCGGATATCGACCAGGTAGAGCGCGTATTCAGCCGTCAGGGCGGTTTGTTCGTCGGTTCGTCGTTGCATCATTTACTTCTCCCATGCCCGTTGGCGGCCGGCATCGAGCAGGCGCTGGCGGGCGGCGTTGGCACAATGATATCTGCGTGCCTGGCGCACACTTCTGGAAGTTGTTAACAATTGTATCGGGTGTAGGACAAAGGCGACGGGGAGTGGTTCAGGCTTGCGTCGGGGAGCGGTAGGGTGGGCACTCCGTGCCCACGCGTGAACGATGAGCAGACGCGACGCCCGATAGCGTCAACACGGCGCATGCTTTACGCGTGGGCACGGGGCGCCCACCCTACGTCATATCACCGCCAACGCGCGACGAACGATTTACCGCGCCACCCTCAACGCCAGCTGCAGCATCGCATCCCACGCATCCCCCGCGAACTGCTTCGCGCGCAGGCCCTTGACCATCTTGTCGACCTGCGCCGCATCCTGCAGCGCCGCTTCCAGGGTCGGCAGCGACACGCGCCGCAGCGCCGGTTCCATCATGCGCTCGCGCGGGCCCCAGATCCGGTATTCCTTCATCAGCGCGCCGAGGGGCCTGCCCTGCGCCATCCCCGACTTCAATTTTAGCAGTGTGCGGATTTCTTCACTGACGGCCCACAGCACCAGCGGCAACGCCTCGCCCTCGCCCTTCAGGCCGTCGAGCATGCGCGCCAGGCGCGCCGCATCGCCCGACAGCATGGCCTCCGAGAGCTTGAACACATCGTAGCGCGCCACGTTCAGCACGGCGTCGTGCACCTGCTCGAAACTCAGCTTGCCTGGCTCGTACAGCAGGCCGAGCTTCTGGATTTCCTGGTGCGCCGCCAGCAAATTGCCCTCGACGCGATCGGCGATGAAGTCCAGGCTCTGGCGGTCGACGCTCTGCCCCTGGCTGGACAGGCGCATGCCGATCCAGCCCGGCAGCTGGGCGCGTTCCACGTTCGGGATCTCGATGTAGACCGCAGCCTGCTGCAAGGTCGCGACCCAGGACGCCTTGGCCGTCTGCCAGTCGAGCTTGGGCAGGGTGATCAGGGTCAGGTTGTCGGGGGACAGGTCCTTGGCGTAGGCCTGCAGGGCGGCGCTGCCGTCCTTGCCCGGCTTGCCGCCCGGGATGCGCAGCTCGATCAGCTTCTTGTCGCCGAACAGGGACAGCGCCTGGTTCGCGGCCAGCAGTTCGCCCCATTTGAAGGTGCGCTCGACGGTGAGCACGTCGCGCTCGGTGTGGCCCGCCGCGCGCGCGGCGCGGCGGATCTTGTCGGCCGCCTCCAGCGCCAGCAGGTGCTCGTCGCTGGTGATGACGTACAGCGGCGCCAGGCCTTTCGACAGGTGGCCTTCGAGTGCCTCAGGCCGCAGTTGCATCGCTCAATCCTGCTCCGTCAATCAGGTTTTGATCGCCGCCAGGCGGCGGATGATCTGCTGTACCAGGTCGGACTGCATGTCGCGGTACAGCAGCGCTTCCTCGCCCTCTTTCGCCAGCACCTCGTTCTCGCTGAAGGTCAGGTTGCGGTGCAGCGTGATCTCGGTCGGGCCCAGCAGCAGCTGGCCGCTGGCGTCGCGCACCTGGAACACCAGGGTATAGCCGAGCAGGTACTCGCGCACCCGGCCCAGGTTGTTCAGCGACAGGATCGCCTTGTTGCGCGCCTCGGAAACCACTTCGAAACGCGCCTGCGCTTCCTCCGGCTTGTTCACGACGCGGACCGTGTCGAGCGCGCGCAGGTTGCGCTTGAGCTCATTGCCCAGCGGGGAAGTCTCGCCGAAGGCCAGGTGGATGCTCTGGAACGGCATGTTGTACGAACCGTTCGAGCCGCGCAGCTGGAAGCCGCAGGCGGCCAGGACGGTCGCCAGCAACAGGGCGCCCAGGGCGCGCGTCATGAAAAGGGAGGAAGCGCGCATGGGTTACACCACAATGTTGATGAGTTTGCCGGGCACGACGATGACCTTCTTCGGCGTACCTTCCACGAACTTCTGCGCCGCCTCGGAGGCCAGCGCGGCCGCCTCGATCGCCGCCTTGTCGGCATCCTTGCCCACTCTCACCGAGCCGCGCAGCTTGCCGTTCACCTGGATCATCAGTTCGATCTCGGCCTGTTCCAGCGCGCCTGGGTCGACCTGCGGCCACTGCACGTCGAGGATGTCGCCGTAGGCCTTGGCGTAGCCGAGTTCCTGCCACAGCGCGTGGGTGATGTGCGGCGCCACCGGGTTCAGGATGCGCAGGAAGATCGACAGGCCTTCGGCGACGACCGCGTCGCCCGCCGCACCTTCGGCCAGCTTGCTTGACTCCAGCGTGTTGAGCATCTTCATGCAGGCCGAGACGACCGTGTTGTACTGGATGCGCTTCAGGTCGTAGTCGGCCTGCTGCAGCACCTTGTGCACTTCGCGGCGCAGGGTCTTGTGCGCTTCGTCCAGGGTCGCGGCGCCGTCCTGGTTGGCCAGCGCGGCGGCGATGCGTTCGCGCTGGGCGTAGCCATAGGCCCAGACCCGGCGCAGGAAGCGGCTGGCGCCCTCGACGCCGCTGTCCGACCACTCCAGGGTCTGCTCCGGCGGCGAGGCGAACATGGTGAACAGGCGCGCGGTGTCGGCGCCGTACTGTTCGATCTGGGCCTGCGGGTCGATGCCGTTGTTCTTCGACTTCGACATCTTCTCGGTGCCGCCGATGTCGACCGGCTGGCCGTCGCTCTTCAGGGTCGCGCTCTGCGGGCGGCCCTTGTCGTCGAACACCAGCTCGACGTCCGCCGGGTTGAACCAGGTCTTCTTGCCGGCTGCGTCTTCGCGATAGTAGGTCTCGTTCAGCACCATGCCCTGGGTCAGCAGGTTGACGAACGGCTCGTCGAACTTGACCAGGCCGAAGTCGCGCATGACCTTGGTCCAGAAGCGCGCGTACAGCAGGTGCATGACGGCGTGCTCGATGCCGCCGATGTACTGGTCCATCGGCATCCAGTAGTCGTTGCGCTCGTCGACCATCTTGTCGTTCGAGCCCGGCGAGGTATAGCGCATGTAGTACCACGACGAATCGATGAAGGTGTCCATCGTGTCGGTCTCGCGGCGCGCAGGCTTGCCGCACTTCGGGCAGTCGCACTTCAGGAACGCTTCGTCCTTGTTCAGCGGGTTGCCGGTGCCGTCCGGGACCAGGTGCTCGGGCAGCACGACCGGCAGGTCGGCTTCCGGCACCGGCACCGCGCCGCAGTCGCCGCAGTGGATCATCGGGATCGGGGTGCCCCAGTAGCGCTGGCGCGAGATGCCCCAGTCGCGCAGGCGGAAGGTGACCTTCTTGTCGCCCAGGCCTTGCGCAGCCAGGTCGCCGGAGACGGCGTTGACGGCGGCGATGTAATCCAGGCCGTCGTACTTGCCCGAGTTGATGACCTTACCGTTTTCCTTGTCGCCGTACCACTCCTGCCAGGCCTCGAGCGAGAACTCCTGGCCTTCGACGGCCACCACCTGCTTGATCGGCAGGTCGTACTTCTTTGCGAACGCGAAGTCGCGCTCGTCATGGCCCGGCACGCCCATCACGGCGCCGTCGCCATAGGTGATCAGGACGTAGTTGCCGACCCAGACCGGAACCTGCTCGCCCGACACCGGATGCGTGACGAACAGGCCGGTCGGCATGCCCTTCTTCTCCATCGTCGCCATGTCGGCTTCGATGACCGAGCCCTTCTTGCACTCGGCGATGAAGTCGGCCAGTTCCGGATTGTTCTTCGCGGCGTGCTGGGCCAGCGGGTGCTCGGCGGCGACAGCGCAGAAGGTCACGCCCATGATGGTGTCGGCGCGGGTGGTGAAGACGTAGAGCTTGCCGTCGTTGATCAGCTCACCGGACTCGCTCATGATCACGTGCGGGAAGGCGAAGCGCACGCCGGTCGACTTGCCGATCCAGTTGGTCTGCATGGTGCGCACGCGCTCCGGCCAGCCCGGCAGCTTGTTGTCGACGTAGTCCAGCAGCTCGTCGGCATAGTCGGTGATGCGCACGTAGTACATCGGGATCTCGCGCTTTTCGATCAGCGCGCCCGAACGCCAG
>DOUW01000194.1:0-1294 GCA_003520365.1 Massilia sp. | reverse complement strand
CGACCAGTCGATGGCCAGGCCCATCGATTCCATCTGTTTCTTCATGTGCGCGATGTTCGAATAGGTCCACTCGGCCGGCGGCACGTTGTTCGCCATCGCCGCGTTCTCGGCCGGCATGCCGAAGGCATCCCAGCCCATCGGCATCAGCACGTTGTAGCCGTTCATCCGCAGGTAGCGGTACATCACGTCGTTGATTGTATAGTTGCGCACATGGCCCATGTGCAGCTTGCCGGACGGGTAAGGCAGCATCGAGCAGGCGTAATACTTGCCCTTCGGGAAACGTGGGTCGTTCTCGACGGCCTTGTAGGCGTCGATCGACTTCCAGTATGCCTGGGCGGCCTGTTCAACTTCGGCTGGACTATATTTATCTTGCATGATGTTCTGCGGACGAAATTTGGAGGTGGAACGGGACATTATACTGGTTCATCTTGCACTGCGGCGAAGCGGGGCGGCTGTGTTGGGCGGCCACGTAGGGTGGGCACTCCGTGCCCACGCTTTGCGCACCTGGCCGGCAGTCGGAGGCGGCGATGCACTGCCCCGCGGCGTGTGCAAAAAATACGAACCGCGACGACATTGGCGTGAGCCGGCCGCCTTAGTTTTTGACGCCAAGCACCGGATAAGGCGCCTGTCCGTCGAGTTCGCGAAGAAAACCCTGCTCCAGGTAGCCCGGGATCTTGCCGAATTCGGCCAGCACGCGCCTGCGGAATTCCTCGTGCTCGTGCCAGCGCTCGGCCGGCAGGCCGAAATAGTTGACCGCGCAGGCCGACATCGTCACCTCCGGCCAGTGCCGCGCCAGGGTCATCAGGTAGCGCCGCATCGCGCAGACCTTGCCGATCGCAAGCACGCTGTCGACCTGGTCCAGGCCCATGGCCTGGGCTACCCGGCGCCGGCCGAGGATGACGTTTTCGCCTGTATTCGTGGCTTCGGTTTCGAGGATCAGGATGGATTGCGGCACGCCCAACTGGACCAGGCGCTCGGCGATGACGAGGGCTTCGGGCTGGGGATTGCCGGCGGTGGCGCCGCCCGAAACCAGCAGTTTGCGGAACATGCCGGCTTGCCACAGGGCGCAGGTCTCCTGGCAGAATTCCTCGATGCCGTGGCGGGNNGCCGAACAGGAAGCCCAGCGCGGATGGCTGCGCCGGCAGGGGCGGCATGACGTAGCGGGAGATGCGCAGGAGGTCGTCGGCGGTCATGGGCGTGTGCGTTGTTGCGGTGCCTCGTCGGGGTATGCATCAGCCTGTGGAGCTGCTGCTGCCCCTGGTATTGGTGTGCATGATCCGCGTGGGCTCGAGAG
>DOUW01000405.1 GCA_003520365.1 Massilia sp. | reverse complement strand
CCCATTCCCCGCGAAGAACCTTTTGTTTTCCGGTCCATGCCAATGTCAACTCATGCAATTTTTCGTGAGCATTCATCGTTTCTTGGCGGATATACTTGGTCGCTTACCTTATCTGGATTCCTGCCGACCATGAAGAAAACCTCTGCCATCGCCATCGCCGCCGCAGTCGCCACCAGCCTGGCTTTCAGCAGCTATGCAAGTCCGTACTGGACCCTGCACCAGATGAAGGCGGCGATCGAAGTCAAGGATGCCGACCGCTTGTCCGAACATATCGATTTCCCGGCCCTGCGCGAGAGTTTCAAGGGCCAGATGATGACGATGATGAACAAGCGGATGGCCTCGCCCGAGATGGCGAACAATCCCTTCTCCGGCATCGGCCAGATGATGGCCGTCGCACTCATCAATCCGCTGATCGACGCGGCCGTCTCGCCGGCCGGTGTGCTGGCCATGATGGAATCAGGGAAGGTAAGGCCTGCAACGCCAGGGACGCCGAAGGCGGATCCGGCCGCATCAGGGGAGCCGGTGACGCAGGAGAAGCTGGATTACTCGGTCGATTACCAAGGCTGGAACAAGGTCGCGATTTCCCGTCCCGGCCAGGATACCGGCCGCTTCATCCTCAAGCGTACCGGCCTCTGGAGCTGGCAGCTGAGCGCCCTCGAGCTGCCCAGGTCGGTACTTGAATCGGATACGTGAATCCGCATCGGGACGCTGTCCTGCCCTCGGCCAGGCGCCATCCCGAATCGCCGTGCTCCGACACTCGCCCCGCACCATTTCCTGGCGCGGCGCGCACCAATCCCGTGCGCCATCGGCATGCCTTTTCCTTCCTGCCGGGCATTGGAGGCGGCACGTTTCTTGCTGAGTTCATGGCAATGAACGTCCGCGCGCCCTGCCCCACTGTTAGCGGTTTCAGCGTGCGCTGGAGACTGGCTTCGGCGGACGTTTGTAAGTAATTACGAGGATATTGCCCGGCTTGCGTGGCCATACCAGCCTGCTGCGTGCCCGAAGCCAACCAGGAGCCATCATGCCGATTTCCCTGCGCCGTTTTGTCCCGATCGCCGTCATCGCCGCCGCGCTGTGCGTCACCATTGTCAGTGCTTCCGCCCCTGCCCCGGATCCTGGCGTGCCGCACCTGATCCATGCGTACGAGGGCTGGGTGGCGCTGGGCGTGGTCGTGCTGGCGCTGGTCGGCGCCGGCGTGCTGGTGCGCCGGTCGCTGCGCCGCTGACGGCATCTGTCCACTCCGGTCTGGCGGACGGTTTCGGGCGCTTCGGTCCCCATATCGTGCAGCCTGTCGCATCGGTGGTGCCATGCCGGGGAGGTCGATCTACAGTGCAAGCATTCCAACATGCACGGAGACGACCATGAACAAACTGCTCGGCGCCACCCTGATGGCTTCCACCCTGGCGCTCTGCGCCGGCACCGCTTGCGCGGCCGATGTGATCCGCGAGGCGCGCACTGTCGATGCCCGCGTCACGCGCGTGAAACTCGATGGCGTGGTCGACCTGGTCCTGCGCCAGGGCGCCAAACCTGCGCTCGTGATCTCGGGCGAACGCGGCGACGTGGCGCGCGTGACGACGCGCCAGCATGGCGATACGCTGGAAATCGATACCGAAAAACGCAGCAGTGACAGGCGCGGCAACAAGGAGCCGAAGCTGCGCGCCGAGCTGACCGTGCCGAACCTGGCCGAGTTCGTCTCCGAAGGCGTGGGCGCGAGCACGGTCAGCGGTTTCGGCGGCGAACGCATCGTATTGGCGCTCGACGGCGCGGGCACGGTCACCCTCAACGGGAATTACCGTAACGTCGATGTGCGCCTGGGCGGGGTCGGCAGCATGTCGATCGACGCCGGCCGTGCCGAACGCATGGACCTGGCGCTGCGCGGCGCCGGCCAACTGGCCGTGGCGGGCCAGACAAAGACGCTGCGCGCGACGCTGGCGGGCGTGGGCAATCTCGACGCCGAGAAACTGCGCGCCGACGTTGTCGACCTCGACATGAGCGGCCTCGGCGGCGCGACCGTGTATGCCAGCTCGGCGGCGAACCTGAACCTCAGCGGCATGGGGTCGGCCACGGTGTACGGCAAGCCGGCGCAGCGCAAGGCCACGACCGAGGGGCTGGGCAAGGTCAGCTGGCGCTGAGGCAGCGCTCGCGGCAGGAAGCGCATCGCTGCCGTCGCGTACGCAAGGCGGCGCCGGCTTCCTGCCGGGACAGGCGCCGACGCGGCGCGCTTACTTGATCGCCGCTTACTCCGTGACCGCCTATTTGATGACCGTATTGTTGCGCACTTCCTTTACGCCCTTGACGTCGCGTGCAAGCTGCACGGCCTTTTGGGCGCTTTCGCGCGATTCGACGAAGCCGCTCAGCTGCACCGTTCCCTTGAAGGTCTCGACCTGCACTTCGGTGGCCTTGACGGTGGGATCGGCAGCGAATGCGGCCTTGACCTTGCTGGTGATGACGGCATCGTCGATGTATTCGCCGGTGCCCTGCTGGTGGGCGGTCGGCGCGCAGGCGGTGAGGGACAATGCGGCGGCGGCGACGAGGATGGCGGTGAAACGCTGTGCAATTTTCATGGCAACGCTCCCTTCGGATGAGACGGTATCGTCCCATTTTCGGGTGAGCTTGTCGACGCGATTCGATATGGAACAAAGGTGCCCGGACGGACGCGGCCTCAAGGCGTCTTCGCGAGTGACGCGATCGCAACAGCCGATGTCCCGGCGGGCGCGGCCGGGCGTAGGGCCACCTTTCCGTCCACCAGATCCTTGCCGATGACCAGGCGCAGGTCGGCCGGCCGGGTGCTGCCGACCTGGACCACAGGCACGCCATCGAAGCGCGCCGCCAGGCGCTCGGCCGCATCGCGGTAGGCGGCCTGGTGTTCGATGCGGGTGTGGCGCACCTTGAAGCCTTGTTCGTTGCTCAGTCGCGTGACGCGCAGTCCGTCGCCGCCGACCTGGCGCGACAGTGCGCGCGCCATGCCCGTCACGCCATTCCCATTGCGTATTTCAAGCAGCACGGGCGCCGAACCGCCGGGCGATGCGGGTGGAGCCGGCGGCAGGCCG
>DOUW01000406.1 GCA_003520365.1 Massilia sp. | reverse complement strand
TCGGCACGACGGTCGAGATCTGGCTGCGCGCGGGCGGAGGGAAAGACGACGCGGCAGCGGCGCCCGCAACGAGGTTGCCGCCGGCGCGCCGCAGCGGCCGCATCCTGGTGGTCGAAGACGACGATTTCGTACGCCAGTCGATGGTCGAATCGCTCGAGGCGCTCGGCCACACGGTGGCGCAGGCGGCCGACGGCGAAGCGGGCCTGCGCGAACTGCAGCGGGCGCGGCCCGACCTGATCATCACCGACTACCTGATGCCGGGCATGACCGGCGCCGAGCTGGTGCAAAGGGCGCGGCGCAGCTTCCCGGACGTACCGATGATGATCGCCACCGGCTATGCCGACATGCGCGCCATCGAAGAAGTGATTGCGGAAGACATGGTGTTGCGCAAGCCCTTCCAGCTGGCCGAACTGGCGGCAAGCGTGGAGCGGGCGCTGGAAAAAACGAGCAGGCGGCCGGCGCGGCGGCCAGGACTAGCCGGCGGCAGTGATTGACGTCAGTTGCCGGCTTCAGGCGCCGGCGTCAGGCGCGATCCACGCCCCGATCAGAGCTGCACGCCGAGGTGCTGCTTGACCCAGGCGTGGGCGTCGTCGACGGTGTCGAAGTGCACGGTGGCGATCACCGTCTTGTCGCCGGCCAGGCAGCTGGCGTAGACGCGCTTCTCGTCGCTCGAGCTGAGCAGGTCGGATTGTGGCGAGAGCTCGACCGAGGCCACCAGGTCCAGGTTCAGCAGGACCGCCTTTTTCGGATTGTTTTCCTTATCGATGCGAACGAATTTGCTCATGGCATTCTCCTGATTTAGTTACCCGCCACGACCATCTTTTCGATCAGGATCGATCCGGTCGATTTATTGCCGCGCTGCAGTACGTCGTTGCCGACGCCGACGATTTGCTGGAACATCTCGCGCATGTTGCCGGCGATCGTGATTTCCTCGACCGGGTACTGGATGACGCCATTCTCCACCCAATAGCCGGACGCGCCGCGCGAATAATCGCCGGTAACGTAGTTCACGCCCTGCCCCATCAGCTCGGTGACCAGCAGGCCGGTGCCCATCTTGCGCAGCATGCCCTCGAAGGTGTCGGCCAGCTTCGTTTCATCGGAAGTGATCGTCAGGTTGTGCGAGCCGCCGGCGTTGCCGGTGGTCTGCATGCCGAGCTTGCGCGCCGAGTACGAGGACAGGAAGTAACCCTGCAGCACGCCGTCCTTGACGACCTTGCGGCGCACCGTGCGCACGCCCTCTTCGTCGAAGGGAGAAGAACCGACTTCGCCGATCAGGTGCGGGTCTTCGACGACCTGGATGTGATCCGGGAAGACCGATTTGCCCAGGGTATCGAGCAGGAAGCTCGACTTGCGGTACAGCGAACCACCCGACACCGCCTGCACGAAAGCGCCCAGCAGGCCGGCGGCCAGCGGCGCCTCGAACAGCACCGGGCAGGTGCGGGTATCGAGCTTGCGTGCGTTCAGGCGCGCCAGGGCGCGCTCGGCGGCGTAGCGGCCCACCGCTTCCGGCTTGGCCAGCTTCTTCGGATCGCGCGCCGAGGTATACCAGTCGTCGCGCTGCATGTGATTGCCCTTGCCGGCGATCGGCGCCACCGACATCGTGTGGCGCGAGAACGGATAGCCGCCAATGAAGCCGCGCGTATTCGCCGCGACAAAATGCGATTGCTGCACGTAGACGCTGGCGCCTTCGCTGTTGGTGATGCGCCGGTCGACCTCGAAGGCGGCGTTCTCGCAGCGCTGGGCCAGTTCGACCGCTTCCTCGGTGCTGATCTGCCACGGGTAGCACAGGCGCAGGTCGCGCGGGTTCATTTCCAGCATGTCGGCGTCGGGCAGGCCGGCGCAGTCGTCCTCGGCGGTGAAGCGGGCGATGTTCCAGGCCGCTTCCACGGTCGCCTTCAGCGAAGCTTCGGAAAAGTCCGAGGTGCTGGCGTTGCCGCGGCGCTGGCCGCTGTAGACGGTAACGCCGATGCCCTTGTCCCGGTTTTGCTCGATGGTCTCGATATTGCCTCGACGTACCGACACCGACAACCCGCTCCCCTCGCTGATCTCCACCGACGCATCGGTGGCGCCCTGTTCGCGGGCAAAGGCGAGCACATTGCGCGCCAGTTCCTTCAACTGGTCCTGGGTGTGGGTAAAAACGGTGTCGTTCATGTCGTGTTTTTCGTAGCGAGCCCTAAAACAGTTATCATAGCAGCCGTTTACTGTTTTCATTGATCGGCCCAGCGCCAATCGGATCATCCATATCATGCCTAATGCAAATCGCGGTTCGGTGGGCTTCCAGTCCAACGAGTTCGAGCAAGAATACGAACGTCCCTCCAAGTCTGAACTCAAGCGCCAGATGGAAGAGTTGCAGAAACTGGGAGCCCAACTCGTTGCCGAGCCGCGCGACCGCGTCAAGCGCGTGCCGATGCCGGACGAGGTGAAGGACGCCATCCTGATGTGCCAGACCATCACCAACCACGAGGGTCGCCGCCGCCAGCTGCAATACGTCGGCAAGATGATGCGCACCCTCTCGGACGAGGAAGTGGCCGTCATCCAGCGCACCATCGACAGCTGGAAAGGCGCCTCGAAGGCCGAGACGGCCGCCCTGCACGCGCTGGAGCGCCGCCGCGAGAAGCTGCTCGCCGACGACAAGGCGCTGACCGAGCTGCTGTCCGAGCACCCGGAACTGGACGTGCAGCACCTGCGCACCCTGATCCGCAATGCGCGCAAGGAGCAGGCCGAGAACAAGCCGCCAAAGGCCTACCGCGAACTGTTCCAGATCCTGAAGGAGCTGGGCAAGCAGGGCAAGAACGCCGGCGCCGACGAGGAATCCGATGACGACGAGTCTGATGACGAGTAAAGAGGTGGAACTGGTGATCGGCCTGGTCTCGGTTTCCGACCGCGCCAGCGGCGGCGTCTACGAGGACAAGGGCATTCCTGCCTTGCAGGACTGGCTGGCGTCCGCCATCACCACCCCCTACCGGATCGAGCCGCGCCTGATCCCCGACGAGCGCGCACAGATCGAGAAGACCCTGGTCGAGCTGGTCGACGTGCAGGGCTGCCACCTGGTGCTGACCACCGGCGGCACCGGCCCCGCGCGGCGCGACGTCACGCCCGAGGCGACGCTCGCCGTCGGCACCAAGGAAATGCCGGGCTTCGGCGAGCAGATGCGCCAGATCAGCCTGCAGTTCGTGCCGACCGCGATCCTGTCGCGCCAGGTCGCGGTGATCCGCGAGACTGACGACCACGCCGCCCTGGTCATGAACCTGCCCGGCCAGCCGAAGGCGATCAAGGAAACCCTCGAAGGGCTGAAGGACGCCGAAGGCAAGGTGCTCGTTGGCGGCATCTTCGCCGCCGTCCCGTACTGCATCGACCTGATCGGCGGACCGTACATGGAAACCGATCCGGCCATCACCAAAGCCTGGCGTCCGAAGAACGCCCAGCGTCCCGCCACCGCCCCAACCCAGGATCAGGCATGAACGAACTGCTGCAGAACATCGAAATCGAAACCGCGCCGAATCCTTCGGTCGCGATCATCTGGCTGCACGGCCTGGGCGCCGACGGCAACGACTTCGTGCCCCTGGTGCGCGAACTCGACCTGAAGGGCCTGCCGGGCATCCGCTTCGTCTTCCCGCATGCGAAGACGATCCCGGTCACCATCAACGGCGGCTACGTCATGCGCGCCTGGTACGACATCACCGGCGCCGAGCTGACCCGCCGCGAAGACGAAACCGGGCTGCGCAACTCGCAGCGCGACGTCGAAGCCCTGATCGCACGCGAAAAGGCGCGCGGCATCCCGGCCTCGAAGATCATCCTGGCCGGCTTCTCGCAAGGCTGCGCGATGACCCTGCAGACCGGCCTGCGCCACCCGGAAAAGCTGGCCGGCATGCTTTGCCTGTCGGGCTACCTGCCGCTGCACGCCCACGTGGCGCACGAGCGCACCGAGGAAAGCATCGACACCCCGATCTTCATGGCCCACGGCCGCCAGGACCACGTGGTCCCCGTGCTGCGCGCCGAGCAGTCGCGCGACGTGTTGAAAGGCTTGGGCTACCAGGTCGATTGGCATGAATACCAGATGCAGCATTCGCTGTGTTTCGAGGAAGTCCAGGACATCTCGGCCTGGCTGAAAAAAGTACTGGCTTAAGCCTCATATCCACGGGAGCCGCGGCTCCCGTTTTTCATTTTGGAGGTCCGACATGGCCAAGAAAGAACAGCTCGACGAAGAAACGATGGCGCTGATTAACTGGTGCATTGAAGTGGAAGGCTTTCTCGTCGCCGGCGGCGCGACGCAGCAGCAGGCGCAGGACCACATCGAGGAGCAGGTCGAGTGGTTCACGGACCTGTTCTACGACGGCTTGACGCCGGAAGAGGCGGCGAAGGAAGCGCTGGCCTGATGTCGTAGGGTGGGTTCTCGAACCCACCCTGTCTCACAGGCAGAGTATCGATAACGCCGACCGGAGACGGTGGGTTCGAGAACCCACCCTACGCTCCTCCTCATCCACCGCCCGGGCTAGTCCGGCAGCTGCGCAGCGCTCGACACGGGCACCTCGGTCTGCGCGGTATTCATCACCATCGCCAGGAAGGTGTAGTAGCCGTTCAGGCCCATCAAGTCGACCACGCCCTGCTCGCCGAACAGCGCCAGCGCGTCGGCGTAGACGCGGTCCGACACCCGCTTGTTCTGGTGCAGCTCGATGCAGAAGTCGTGCACCACCGATTCGTCGACCAGCATGTTGTCCGGGCGCCGGCGCTCGGCGATCGCGTTGATCACGGCCGGCGGAACGCCCACCTGCGCGGCGATCGGCGCGTGGATCGCCCACTCGACCTGCTGGTTCCACTGGCGCGCCGTGACCAGGATCGCCAGTTCCGACAGGCGGATGCCGATCGCGCTGCGGTAGCGCAGGTACTCGCCCATGCGCTGCGCATTTTCCAGCAGCTCGGGACTGCGCAGCAGCGGCACGAAGGGACCGTAGAGCGCGCCGCGCGGCCCCGCGATCACGGCCTGGGCGGCGCGGCGCTGCGCTTCGGTCATCTGGTCGGGCGGGATCGGGCGAAGTCGGTCACTCATGGTCGGCGTGGCGAAAGTGTCTAGACGGAAAAATATTCGCACAGCTTCCGGCAAAGATCAAAGGAATCCCGCCCCTTCGCCCTTATTGTCAAACGTCAATTCTTCCTCGAAGGGGGCAGCCATGAGCCATATCATCCATCGCAGCTTGCGCCAGACACCGCCGGTGGCGGTGGCGGCCAGCGGCGTGACCATCCGCGACAGCAGCGGCAAGACCTATATCGACGCCAGCGGCGGCGCGGCGGTGTCCTCGCTCGGGCATGGCCATCCGCACGTGATCGCGGCGATGCACCGCCAGATCGACCAGTGCGCCTACGCGCATACTGCCTTCTTCACCACCGAGCCGGCCGAGGAGCTGGCGGCCAGGCTGGTGGCGCAGGCGCCCGCCGGCATCCAGTCGGTCTACCTGGTCTCGGGTGGCTCGGAGGCGATGGAAACGGCGCTGAAGCTGGCTCGCCAGTACTTCGTCGAGGGCGGCGAGGAGCGCCGCAGCCTGTTCATCGCGCGCCGCCAGAGCTACCACGGCAACACGCTGGGCGCGCTGGCGGTCGGCGGCAACGAGTGGCGCCGCAAGCCCTTCGCGCCGCTCCTGATGGAGGTGCCGCGGGTGGCGCCCTGCTACGAATACCGCGACCGCGGCGAACGCCAGACCCAGGCCGAGTACACCGCCAGCCTGCTCGACGAGCTGGAAACCGCCATCATCAAGGCCGGCCCGGACAGGGTGATCGGCTTCGTGGCCGAACCCGTGGTCGGCGCGACCGGCGGCGCGATCCCGCCCACCCCCGGCTATTTCAAGGGGGTACGCGAGATCTGCGACCGCCACGGCATCCTGTTCATCGCCGACGAGGTGATGTGAGGGATGGGCCGCACCGGCACCATGTTCGCGATCGAGCAGGACGGCATCGCGCCCGACATCGTCGCGGTGGCCAAGGGGCTGGGCGCCGGCTACCAGCCGATCGGCGCGGTGCTGGCGCAAGGCGCCATCGTCGAGCGCCTGCGCCACGGCAGCGGCAGCTTCCTGCACGGCCACACCTACATCGGCCATCCGGTGGCGGCGGCGGCGGC
>DOUW01000065.1:5269-5596 GCA_003520365.1 Massilia sp. | reverse complement strand
GCGCGCCGCTCCACGAGTTCGCGTGCGCTGCGCATCTCGCGCCCAAGGTTGACGGTCACGGCGCCCACCAGCGCGCCTTCGCCATCGAGGCCGAACAGGACGCATGGGGGCGCGGCCAGTTCGCCGCGGACGATCCACTCGGGCGCGGCCATGTCGCCGACAAACTGGACATTCAGGCCGCACTGGTCGGTCCAGAACCAGGGCGCGCTCTCGGGCTCCGGCGCCAGGCCGAGCATGGCGCGCGCGGCGGCGATTCCCTGTTGCTGTGCGTTTTCCCAGGTTTCGCGCCGTTGATGGCGGCCGCTGGCGGCGTCGAAGCGGCTGGGG
>DOUW01000065.1:0-5177 GCA_003520365.1 Massilia sp. | reverse complement strand
CATCGCCAGGCCCGCCGCTTGCGCCAGCGCGGTGTCGGGTTCCACGCCGATGCCGTAGATGACGGCGTCGCCGGCGATGCGCGTGCCGTCCTCCAAGGTCAGGACGATCTCGTCCTGTTCGCCCTGTTCACGCACCGCGCTCGCGATCCCCGCGCCGAAACGCAGGGTCACGCCGCGCCCGCGGTGGACGTCGCACAGGAAGGCGCCCAGCAGCGGCGGTGCACAGCGCCCCATGGCCGCGGGCGTGGCTTCGATCACGGTCACCTGTGCACCGAGATCGACCGCGCTGGACGCCAGTTCCAGGCCGATGACGCCGGCGCCGACCACCACGATCCGGCGGCCCGGCTGCAGTTCTCCTGCCAGTTGCCGCGCGTCGTCGAGCGTGCGCAGCGTATGCACGTTGGGGCCGAGCGCATCGAGCAGCGGCAGGCGGGGCGCGCGGGCGCCGGTCGCGATCAGCAGCTTGTCGTAGGCGATGGTTTCGCCATCCCCCAGCGTCAGCGTGCGCGCCCCGGCATCGGGCACGGCGCCGGCCACGCCGAGCTTGAGTTCGATGTCCTGGTCGTCGTAGAACCGGTCGGGATGCACCGCGCAGCGCGTCTCCTGCGGACGCAGCAGCACGTCCTTGGACAGCGGCGGACGCTCGTACGGCGGGGGCGCTTCGTCGCCCACCAGGAGCACGCGGCCCGCGAAACCTTGCCTGCGCAGTTCGGCGGCGGCATTCGCACCGGCCTGGCCGGCACCGACGATGACATAAACGGGTCGTTTCATATTTTCTATCTCGACATGGATGGCCGGGATGCCGCCTGCATCAGAGATGCAGGCCGCCCGCGACGTGGCGGATGCCGCGGATTCCCAGGCCGGCATCGGCGTTGATCATCACGCCGCTTAGCACGCGGTTGTTGGCGCGCGAGGCGAGCATCACGTAGGGGCCGGTGAAGTCGGCCGGTTCGGGGAAGAACTGCAAGGGCAGGATGCCGGCGATCGCCTCGGGCGAGCGCGAATCCATGATGCGCTTGCCTTCCTGGCCGAGCGCCGCCGGTCCGCGCAGGTCGCTCGCCATGCCGCAGGGGCCGACGCCGTTGACGCGCACCTTGGGCGCCAGTTCGTAGGCCAGCTGGCGGATCAGGCCGACCGCCGCGTGCTTGCTGGCGGTATAGAGCGGTCCGCCGCCGCCCGGGTAGAACGAGGAGTTCGACAGCGTGAAGATCATGCTGCCCTCGCTCTCGACCAGGGCCGCAGCGGCGGCCTTGGCGCCGAGCAGGTAGCCCTTCACGTTGATCGGGAACAGCTCGTCGAAACCCTGGTCCAGCTGCTCGGGGCTCAGGTCCATCAGGCAGGAGGCATGGTCCCAGATCGCCGCGTTGCCGATGAAGGTGTCGAGTCGGCCGAAGCGCTCGAGCGTGGCCGCCACGGCGCGCGCATTGTCCTGGTGCGAGCGCACGTCGCCCTGCACGGCCACCACGTCGGCGCCGAAGCGGGCGTTCAATGCGGCCACCTTGTCCGGCGCGCGCTCCAACACGCCGACCCGGCAACCCTCGCGCAGGAAGCGCTCGACCAGCGCCAGCCCGAGTCCCGATCCGCCGCCGGTGATCAAGGCCACCTGGCCTTGCAGCCAGCCCGGGTGTTGCGTTTCCTGCGCGGCGCTCATGCGGCCTCCGGCACGTCGACGTAGATGTTGCCGTCCACCACTGCGACCGGGAAGGTGCGCAACGGCTCGGTGGCCGGCTGGCACAGGGCGGCGCCGGTCTTCAGGCAAAAGCGCGCCGCATGCAGCGGGCACTCGACCGTGCCGTCGTCCTCCACATAGCCCTCGGACATCGAGGCATTGCCGTGGCTGCAGCGGTCGGCCAGGGCAAACACCTCGCCGTTCGAACGGAACACCGCGACCGCGTCGCCGGGACCGTCGACCTTGATTGCCTCGCCATCCTGCAAGGCCTTGTCTTCGCAAACGAGAATACGTGTCATGATTGTCAGAAAAGTACGCTAAGGTTGTGGGTCGTCAGGGTTGCCTGGTCGAGCACGATCTCGCGGCGGCAGATCTGCCATCCCGCGGCCGTGTCCGCACGGCGTACCCGGTCCATGCGCTTGCCGGCATAGATGGCCTGGTCGCGTTCTTTCTGGGTGCGATACAGGAGGTAGTTCAGCCGGATGTCGAATTCGTCCGGACGATCCGTGGCCTTGACCACGATGTTGGTGACCAGGTGCCGGGTGCGCGAGGGCGGTTCCTCGGCCCAGGCCATGCCGGTTTCCAGCCGTGCGATGCGGCGTTCGAGCTGGGCGTGCGTATCGTTGAAGATCCAGGTCGTCGGCGGCTGCACGCCGCGGCGGCGGTCGCGCGTCTGCGCATTCGAGACGGTGCGCATCGTGTACTCCACGTCCTGGGCCAGCAGGTCCAGCCAGTCGCGGAAACGCCAGTCGTCCAGCAGTTCGGCCTCGTGGTACAGGAACTGCGCGAGTTCGTGGTGCAGTTCGAGCGGGACGGTCCGCGCACGCTCGACAGTGGTATCAGCCATGCTTGAGCACCTCCTCTTCGTACGCCTTGCTGCGTTCCAGCACTTGTGCCCATGTGTCGCAGGCCAGCAGGTCGGCCCAGCGGCGGTACATCGCACGGGCCGCCGTTTCCGAGAAAATGTAGTTCGTCACGCCCGGGATGCCGTCCTCGCGCAGTTTCTCGTTGCCGATGCCCATCTCGACGATCAGCTTGGTCTGGCGCGCGCGTTTGCCGCGCAGCACCTTCTGGATCTCGACCCAGTTCTCGGAGTCGTCCTGCTCGAGGAAGCCGGCCGGGCCGAAGGCGCGCGTCGCACTGCGCTCGAACGCCTGCTTGACGTCTTCGGGCGCGTCCTTGTCGGCGATGCAGAAGGCCCACACTTCGACCTGGTTCGGCCCGCGCGGGTGCCACACGCGCAGCGTGGCGGTGCCGTTCAGCCAGGACATGGTGGGGAACATGTTGTTGTGACCGGCCAGGCGCAGGGCGCGCACCTTGCCCAGGCGCTCTGCGGCCTCGGGATAGGTGTCGCGGTAGTACTGGGACACCATGCCGTCCACCCAGACGTTCGCATCCGGTTTTTCGGTGAAGAAGAAGCCGCTGCCGTGTCCGGCCTGGCCGTACTGCAGCGCGTCCTTGGCCGTTTCCCACACGGGGCGCGCGGTCTGGCCGGCGCCCAGCGCCTTGTCGGCGTCGTCGGCTTTCGCACCCAGGACCTGGACGGCCGAGGCGTGCGAGAACAGGGCGTGGTACTGGTCGCTGGCGAACTGTTCGGCAGGCAGCTTCCAGTTACAGTCGATCACCCACTTCTGCACGCCGCCGACGATTTCGGTGCCGCCCGGGCGGCGGTCGAGCACGCCGTCGAGGTACCAGGCGATATCGCCCATGTATTCCTCGAGGCTGGGCGCCGCGGGGTCCCAGTTGCCGAAGATCAGGCCCTTGTACTCGGCTACGCGCGTCACTTCCTGCAAGCCGAGTTTTTCATTGCACAGGCCGTGCGGATAGGCGCGCTGTTCCAGCGGGACGTCGACCAGGCTGCCGTCGGTGCCGTACGACCATCCGTGGTAGGGGCAGGTAAAGGCACGGGTATTGCCGCAATCGGCATGGCTCACGCGCATCGAGCGATGGCGGCACTGGTTCAGGAATGCCTTGATCGAGCCATCCTTCTGGCGGACCACGATGATCGGGTCTTCTCCCATGTAGGTATTGAAGAAATCGCCCGCCTTCGGGATCTGGCTGACGTGCGCCAGGAACAGCCAGCAGCGGCCGAAAATGCGGTCCAGTTCCAGGTCGTACAGTTCGGGGTCGGTATAGATCGATGATGCAACCCGGCCGGTTCGTGCGTCCACCAGCGCGTCGAAGTCGATGACTTTTTCAGACATTATGCGTCTCCTCTACGAGCTTCATATGATTAATGAATTCCACATATATTCGTTCGAACAGGAGCGCTTGTATAATATTTTGTTTGTAGTAATTAAGACGTTTCAGCGATAAGACGATCGAGGCGCCGCGAGACTGCCGTGCGGCAGGCCGCACGATCTCCCGTCCGCCGCGACGTCCATCGGTAATCGATCACAAGGAAGACCATGGAACTCCGACATCTGCGTTATTTCGTCGCCGTCGCTGAAGAACTCAGCTTCACGCGCGCAGCCGAACGCCTGCGCACGGCCCAGCCCTCGCTGAGCCAGCAGATCCGCGATCTCGAGGAGCAGGTCGGCACGCTGCTGCTCGCGCGTACCCGCCGCAAGGTGGAGTTGACCGAAGCGGGCCAGGTCTTCCTGACCGAAGCCCGCCTGACGCTGGCCCAGGCCGACCGTGCGCTGGTGCGGGCGCGCCAGGTTGGACGGAAAGACACGTCGACGATCACGATCGGTTTCGTTCCTGCCGCCGAGGTCCGGATATTCCCGAGCATCCTGCCGCGCCTGCGCATGCGTTTGCCCGAGCTGAGCGTCGAGTTACGCAGCATTCCCACGTTCGAACAGGAGCAGAAGCTGCTCGACCATGAAATCGATATCGCCTTCCTGCGCAAGCCGATCCGCTCGCCCGAGGTCGTGAGCGAAGTGGTGTTGCGCGAATCGCTGGTCGCCGTCCTGCCTGTCGGGCACCCGCTCGCGCAATACGAGGAGATCGACCCGCTGCAACTCGACGACGCAGCCTTCATCCAGCCGCATCCGCTGTATTCGGGCGACCTGCACAATGTCGTCGAGAGCTATTTCGCGCAGCACGGCGTGCGGCCGAGCGTCACCCAGGTCGCGACCAATACCTTGCTCTACCTGAACCTGATCGGTATGAAGCTTGGCATCGGCATCCTGCCGGCCTACGCCGCGTCGCTGACCAATCCCGCCATCTGCACCAGGCCGCTCGCAGCCCCCGCACCGGAGATCGAATTGTTGATGGCATGGCGCTCCGGCGACCAGTCGCCCCAACTGGGTGTGCTGCGCGAGCTGGTGGCGCAGCACGCGGCCGGAGAGAAGCGGCGGACGAAGGAGGCGTGACGCCGGAACCTGGCGTTCAGTTCAGGCGCATCGCCACCGCCCCGCAGGCGATCAGCGCCGCCGCGGCCAGCCGTCCCGGCCCGATGCGCTCGCGCAGGAACAGGAAGGCGATCGCGGTCGCGAACAGGATCGAGGTCTCGCGCAGCGCCGCCACGGCGGCCACCGGCGCCTGCGTCATCGCCCACAGCGCC
>DOUW01000408.1 GCA_003520365.1 Massilia sp. | reverse complement strand
GCGATCATGTTGTACAGGGCGCGCGACTTCAGGTTGTGGCCGACGTTGGCGTCGTGCGAGAAGTTGTAGCGGAAGTAGAGCTTGGCGACCTTGCCGATGTAAAGGTTGTGGCTGTAGCCGTCGCCGTAACCGTTGCGGCCGAACTCGGTGTATTCGATGGTCACGGTGCTGGCGGTATTGGCGCCGCTGAGGATGCCGTTCTCGTTATCGTGCAGGAAGCTATTGCGCAGCGTGAAGTTGGTGCCTTCGAGGCGCAGGGCGGCGCCGTTCTTGTCGGCCACCTTGGCGCCATACATCTCGACGTTGTCGACGGTGACGTTGTTGCCCTGGATGACCCAGGTGCCTTTCGACAGGGCGGCCTTGCCGTTGGCGTTGATCTTCGGGCGGCCGTTCACGCCGCGAATGGTCAGGTTGCTGGCCTTGACGGCGCAGACGTCGCCGGAATAGGTGGCAGCCTGGATTTCGACCACGTCGCCGGTCTTGGCGGCGGCGAAAGCCTTGCATGGGGTAGCGTAAGTCTTGCCTGAGCCGACGCTGAGAGTGGCGGCCGAGGCGGGTGCTGCAACCGCGGCGCCAACGACCAGGGCGGAGACGGCGAAAGCGATGCGGTTGGTGGCGTTGCTGCGAATCGATTGCATGGTATTCCTCGTGTAGTGCGCGCTTGTGGGAAGCGTCTGTGAGATCAGGAACACGCAGAATACCGTGCGGAATTAATTCTGTGGGGACATAATTTGTTACTGGAAACTGAACAGCCGAGTTCCAAAAAGACACATTCCTATAGGAAAAAAACTGATTTTGAGCATCTAAATCGGGTAGAAAAAAATTTGTATAGCGTTGTTTTTGCGAGACAAAAATTGTTGACTTTTTTTGTAATGACGGAATATTTAATTCCAACTCGGAAATACTTTTTTTCCATACGGAAAATTTTAAGGGCCTGAAAACCGCTGTAGGAGCGGCTTTCAGGCCCTTTTGACAAGGCGGCGACGATTTGCCGCAGTGCCGGAAGATCAGTTCGGTGCGGTGCCGCCCAGGTTCTTTTTGAAGAAGGCTTCGATCAGGCCATACACGTGACGCTGGCTGGTGCGGCCCGAGATGCCGTGCTTGGCGCCCGGGTAGGTCATCAGGTCGAACTGCACGTTGCGCTTGACGAGCTCGTCGATCAGGCGGGTGCTGTTGGTGAACAGGACATTGTCGTCGGCCATGCCGTGGATCAGCAGCAGCGGCGACTTCAGGCCGTCCAGGTGGGCGAACACGCCGCTGCGCTCATAGGCCGCAGGATCCGACTTCGGCGTGGCGCCGACGAACTGCTCGGTATAGTGGGTGTCGTACAGCGCCCAGTCGGTCACCGGCGCCACCGATACGCCCATCGCGATCTTGTCCGAGGCAGCTGCCAGCAGACGCAGCGTCATGAAGCCGCCATAGCTCCAGCCGAACACGCCGACGCGCTTCGGATCGACGAAGCTCTGCTGGGCCAGCCACTCGATGCCGGTGACCTGGTCTTCGACTTCGTTCTTGCCCAGGTTGTTGTAGATGACGTCGGTGAAGGCGCGCTCGCGGCGGCCCGAACCGCGGTTGTCCAGGCGGAAGGCCACGAAGCCTTGCTGGGCCATGTACTGGTCGAAATAGTTACCCCAGGTGCGGGTCACGCGCTGCGAGTGCGGGCCGCCGTAGGTGAACAGGAAGACCGGATAGCGCTTCGTCGGGTCGAAGTTGGCCGGCTTGATCATCGAATAGTGCAGGATCTGGCCATCCTTGGCCTTGATGGTGCCGTATTCGGTCGGCAGGTGGTCCGGCAGGTATTTCGCGTAAGGGTGGTTCGCGTTCAGCTCGTTATGCGCGAGCCACTCGACCATGGCGCCGTCGGCGCGGCGGATCGACACTTGCGGCGGGGTGCGCGGATCGGAATAGGTGTCCACGAAAATCTTGCCGTTGTTGGCAAAACTGGCTTCATGCCAGCCGTCGCCCTTGGTGATCCGGGCCGGCTTGTCGGCCGTGCTGCCGTCCAGCGCCAGCGCATAGGTCTGCTTGTCGATCACGGCGTCGCGGTTCGAGGCGACGTAGACCTTGCCGGCCTTCTCGTCCACGGCCAGCACGTCGTCGATGCCCCATTCGCCGCGCGAGATCGGGTGCAGCAGCTTGCCGTTCAGGTCGTACAGGTAGAGGTGGTTGCGGCCGCTGCGCTCCGAAGCCCAGATAAAGGCCGGGCGGTTCTTCAGGAAGCGCAGGTCGTTGTGGATGCTGACCCAGGTCGGCGAGGTTTCGGTGAGCAGGGGGCGCTGCTGCAGGGTGGCGGCATCGACCGCGACTAGGTCCAGGCGCTTCTGGTCGCGCGTCTGGCGCTGGTAGGCCAGGGTCTTGCCGTCCGCGCTCCAGTCGGCGCGCACCAGGTAGATGTCCTTTTCCGGACCGAGGTCGATTCTCCGCGAAACGCCGGTCTCAGGCGAGACGATGAACAGGTCGACCAGCACGTTCGGGTCGCCGGCGGCAGGGTAGTGCTGGTCGATCACCTCGGTGCGGTCGGCGAAGATCTCGAAGCGGCGCGCCACCGGCACCGGCGCTTCGTCGTAGCGCTTGTAGGCGATCGCGGAGTCGTCCGGCGCCCAGTAGTAGCCGGTGGTCTGGCTCATCTCTTCCTGCGCGATGAACTCGGCCTCGCCGTTGTGCACGGTGCCCTTGCCGTCGGTGGTGAGCTGGCGCTCGGCGCCGGTCTTCAGGTCGATCACGACCAGGTTCTGGTTGCGCACGAACGAGACGTAGCGGCCCTTCGGCGAGATCTTCGGATCGAGCACATTGCCCGACGCCACCTTGCGCGCGGCATCCGGCTTCGCCACGTCGACCAGGTAGAGGTCGCCGGCGATCGGCACCAGCAGCTGCTTGCCGTCGGGCGACCAGCTATAGCTGATGATGCCCGACAGGCTGGCGGTACGCGCCCGTTCGCGGCGCGCCTTTTCCTCGAGCGAGAGCTCCTCGTTGGGGACCAGCTTCTTGGAGTCGACCAGGCGGCGCGTGGTCTTGTCCTTCATGTTGTATTCCCACAGGTCCTGCTGGAACTGGTTGTCGTCGCGGCCGCGCAGGAAGGTCACGCGTTCGCCGTCGGGCGACACTTTCAGGGTTTTGACGCCCGGACCGGCGAGCGAGGTTTCGCCGTGGATACGGTCGAGCGTGAGGCGTTCGGCGGACGCGGGCGCGGCCGCAAGCGCGGCCAGGAGGCAGAGGAGAAGGCGCATTGATTGTCTCGTTAGTTTTGGCTAAATGCAACGGACGAGACAATACCAGAGTGGCACCCTAAAAGCAGTATGTACCCCCTGAATGCAACAGCTTTCGCTTCAATGCGCCGCTGCGCGCACTTTCTGCCGCGACAGCCGGTCGAAGGACCAGGTCAGCAGCACCGCGGCGATCGTCAGTCCCAGCACCAGGCCGATCCAGAAACCCGTGGTTTCCATCGGCGCGGCGGGCGCCAGGCCGAACCAGGACGGTGCGATGCCGAGGATATAGCCGAGCGGCAGCGAGAAGCCCCAGAAGGCGACCAGCTGGATGATCATCGGCGGACGCGTCACCTGGTAGCCGCGGATCGCCGAGGCGGTGGCGACCTGGGTCGCGTCCGACAGCTGGAACAGGGCCGCGAACAGCAGCAGGTGCACGCAGGCCTCCTGCACCGCCGGGTCCGAGGTATAGGCGCGCGCGATTTCCCAGCGGAAGATCGCGATGCAGGCCGCCGACAGCACGCCGAAGGCCACCGACATGCCGACGCCGACCCAGGCGACGAAGCGCGCCCGCTGCGGATTGCCTTCGCCCATCGCCTGGCCGACGCGGGTGAGCAAACCGATGCCGAAGCTGAGCGGCACCATGAACACCAGGGACGCGAAGTTCAGCGCGATCTGGTGCGCCGAGACCTGGACCACGCCAAAGCGCGCCACCATCAGGCTGATCAGGCCAAAGGCGCTGACCTCGGCAAAATAGGTGACGCCGATCGGCAGGCCGAGGCGAAACATGTTCTTCAGCTCGGCCCAGTCCGGACCTTCCCACTGCGTGAACGGATAGGTCATGCGGTAGGCGCTGGATAGTTTTGTCCAGGCGACCATGGCGAACAGCATCAGCCACATGCCGACCGCGGTCGACACCGCGCAGCCGACCGCGCCCAGCTTCGGAAAGCCCCAGTTGCCGAATACCAGCAACCAGTTGCTGGCGATGTTGAACAGCAGGCCGAAGATGGCGATGATCATGATCGGCTTGGTCTGGTTGATGCTCGTCGTATAGCCGTACAGCGCGCGGTAGCAGGCGAAGGCCGGCATGCCGATGCTGATCACGTGCAGGAACAGCGAGGCGCGGTCGGCCACGGCCTGGCCCAGGCCGATGTGGTCGAACAGCAGGGTGCACAGGTTGGCCAGCAGGCAGGCGACCAGGCCGACGATCAGGCCTTTCCACAGCGACTGGCGCACCGAGTGCGGGATCTTGTCGTAGCGTCCGCCGCCGAGCTCGTGGGCGACGACGGTGTTAATCGACATCATCGTGCCCATCACGGTGACCAGCACGATCGACCACACCGAGGTGCCGAGCGAGACCGCGGCCAGCTCGTCGGCGCTGACGTGGCCCGTCATCGCCACGTCGGCCACGCCCATGCCCACGGTTGCCAGTTGCCCGACCAGCATCGGCCACGACAGCTTCCAGAGCGTGGCGATTTCGGTGCGGACAGGAGAGGACGTGGCGCTGAGCGTGGTGCTGGTGGTCATGGGCAGTATTCTTGTTCTTGAAACCCGCGATTTTACCGGGTAAGCAGGCGGACAGTGGCCGGTGTTGTCTGACGTGCGCCGCAGTGGCGCGCGCGCCGGGTCCAACTTTGATTTTCCGCCGCGCGCCCCCATCTGGCAGGCAGACGGCAGCGTACGCCGTAGGCATCGTTCGACACGGCTGCGTTGCGACCCTGATTAGCCATTGCGTCAATTGCGGGAGTGCATTGTGGAATACAAGGACTATTACCAGACCCTTGGCGTCGACAGGAATGCGTCCGCGGACGACATCAAGAAGGCGTACCGGAAGCTGGTGCGCAAGTACCATCCCGATGTCAGCAAGCACAAGGACGCGGACGCCAAAACGAAGGAAATCAACGAAGCCTACGACGTGCTGGGCGACGCGGAAAAGCGCGCGGCCTATGACGGACTCGGCCGTGGCCACCATGCCGGCGAGCAGTTCCGTCCGCCGCCGGACTGGGGCGAGCAGTACGACTTTGCCGGCGCCGGTACGGACGATTTCTTTGCCGACCTGTTCGCGCACGTCGGCCGTACGCGCCGCGGCGGCAGCTTCCAGATGCGCGGCGACGACATCCACGCCGCGATCACGATCGACCTGGTCGACGCCTACCAGGGTACGACGCGCACGGTGAGCCTGCGCGTGCCGCGCCAGGAGGGACCGGGACGCGCCAGCATGCAGGAGAAAAAGCTCAACGTCACCATCCCGCGCGGCGTTACGCCCGGCCAGCAGTTGCGCCTCGCCGGCCAGGGTCACGAGGGGCATGGCGGCGGGCCGCCGGGCGACCTCTACCTGGAGATCCAGTTCGCCCCCGACCCGCGCTACCGCGTCGAGGGCACCCACGTCTATGAAAATGTGCCGGTGACGCCCTGGGAAGCCGCGCTCGGCGAAAAGGTGGCGGTGCCGACGCCATCGGGCACGGTCGAAGTATCGGTGCCGGCGGGCTCGCAGAGCGGGCGCAAGCTGCGCCTGAAGGGGCGGGGCATTCCTGGAAATCCGCCGGGCGACCTTTACCTCATCCTCGACGTCGTGCTGCCGCCGGCAAACGACGACAAGGCGCGCGCGCTCTACCAGGCGATGGCGCGCGACCTGGCTTTCAATCCGCGATCCGCATGAGGAGGTGAACCATGTTTGCGAACGACACGCTGACCGGGGTGTTGATCGACGAGGTGGCGCTGAGCCTGGACGAACTCGCGCGCGCCTGCAGCGTCGAGCCGGACTGGGTGGTGCGCCACGTGCAGGCAGGCGTGCTGGGCACGGCGCCCGCATTGGAAACGGCGCAGTGGCGCTTCCGCAGCGGCGACCTGGCGCGGGCACGCCGCCTGCTCGACCTGGAGCGCCACTTCGACGCCGACCAGGAACTGGCCGCGCTCGTCATCGACCTTGCCGACGAAGTCAGGCGCCTGCGTGCCCGGCTGCGCGTACTCGGCATGGAGTAAGGACCGAAGCGCGCGCCGTGTACGCATGCGTCCTCCTACAATCGATAGCAAATGATTCACATTTTTTGATATGGAGGTTGTATGGAGCAGAACATTCATGGGAGCGTCGATTTGCCCGTCGAAGGCGTCGATATTTCGCACACGCTGCAGGGCAAGCGCGTCGCCGTGCTGATGACGGACGGCGTGGAGCAGGTCGAATACACCGGACCGCGCAGCTTCCTGGAGCAGCAGGGCGCGCAGGTGATTTTGATCTCGCCGAAAGCCGCGGGCGAGGAAGTGCAGGGCGTGAACCACGACACCCCGGGCGACAAGTTCAGGGTCGAGATGAACGTCAAGGACGCGCAGCCGGCCGACTTCGATGCGCTGGTGCTGCCGGGCGGGGAAGAGAACCCGAAGCAGCTGCGCAAGGATGCCGACTCGGTGGCCTTCGTGCGTGAGTTCTATGCGGCGGACAAGCCGATCGCCGCGATCTGCCATGGGCCGTGGGTGCTGATCGATGCCGGGATTGCCGAGTCGAAGAACCTGACCAGCTATCCGGAGATCCAGGACGACATGCGTGCGGCCGGGGCGGAGTGGGTGGACCAGGAAGTGGTGATCGACGAGAAGCTGATCACGAGCCGCAAGCCGGATGATATTCCGGCGTTTAATGATGCGCTGTTCAAGGCGCTGAGGGTGGATGCGCAGGGGGCGGATATGGGGCCGAGTTCGTGATGTAGGTTCGTGATGTATCGCGCGCCCGGATTGGGCGCGTTTTTGTTTCTACCCTCTGCGGTTAATTTGTTCGACGTTACAAAGCGTTAGCTTTGCCACACCTTCTTTCGCCTACAATCCCATCTTTGAAATTTCCTTGCGGCAATATATTTATTGACCGGAGAGTCGGCGCATGCCTGAGGAGACAAAGATGGGACGTCGGAAAAACAGACAAGCCTGATCGAGGACATGATTGGCTTGCCCTGGCAGGCAAGCGTGATCTGCGCCGTTGTCGCGTTCGTCGTGCTGCGGTGGATCCTGCCCCTGTTCTTTGCAGCGAATCCGCTGCTGAGTGGCATTGCTGCCCTTGCCGTATCGTTGTCCAGCATTGCGTTCTGGGGCTTTTGTTTCATCGGTTTTCTGGCTTTCATGCGGCCGAAAATCACCCCCGCCGGGCCTTATAAGGCAGATCGATCTGCGCCGAGCCAAGGCAGGCCGCGCGTGGTGATCATGCCTCAGCAAGCACGCAACATTGCACCCGAGAAGACGCACAGCACCCCGCCACCTCGCCATGACGAGCAGGCCAAGCCGAAGACCTGGACGCTGGAAGCCTTGCGCTCACTGGAATGGAAGCGCTTCGAACTGCTCTGCGCAAAGTATTACGAGGCGGCCGGGTTCTTCTCCGAAACGATCCGCTGTGGCCCGGATGGCGGCATCGACGTCAAACTCTACCGTATCGATCCGGAGAAGCCACTGGCGATTGTCCAATGCAAGGCATGGGCGGACTTCCAAGTGGGCGTAAAGGAAATTCGCGAGCTGCTCGGCGTCATGGCGCACGAAAAGATCGGTCGAGGAATCTTCATCACGACCTCAGGCTATACGGCTCAGGCGCTGGAGTTTGGTTCGAAGAATCCTTTGCAGTTGCTTAACGGGCCGCAGTTCCTCGAGAGACTGCGCAGCCTGCCTGCCGAGCGGCAGATCAAGCTTCTGCAATTTGCCTTCGAGGGCGATTATACGACGCCGAGTTGTGCGTCGTGCGGGGGCAAGATGGTGCGCAAGCAGGGGAAGCGGGGGGAGTTCTGGGGGTGTACGGCTTATCCGAGGTGTAAGACGACGATGGCGATGCGTAGAGGCGCTTAAGTACGAGCATCCTGAAGGATACGGATTCCAGCTCCTTTCGCTGTAGATGAGTGTTCAACAAAAAAGCCCTGCTGGTTGGCGCCGGGAGGGCTTGTCCTTCTGCAGAGTGCTTCGCTAAGCCTGCAAGTGCTCATGGGTAATGCCGTCACAAATGTCGCCGTTGAATCTTAGCGCCATGTGGCATCCCGTCGCTTGCCATTGGAGCAGTGTCTTGCCGTCCGGCAGGCCAGACACCGAGGTCGGCGGGCCGACCTCGGCGATGATTTCATCCTTGGTCC
This sequence comes from Massilia sp., assembly GCA_003520365.1. GTDB lineage: Bacteria > Pseudomonadota > Gammaproteobacteria > Burkholderiales > Burkholderiaceae_D > Telluria > Telluria haematophila. The sequence goes on along the minus strand of DOUW01000408.1, from coordinate 178 downwards.
GCCCTGCAAGCGTACCCAACGCGACGAACTTAGCATGTAATTTTTTGCCGGGGTTGGTCACCATCGCAAGTTGGATCGCGCCTGCAATCATTACCACAACCGTTATTCCGAGATACCATCCGAACGAGTCCAATCCAGATCTCCTGATGTGTTGATGTGAATCGCCACGACTAACGTA
>DOUW01000098.1:7970-9151 GCA_003520365.1 Massilia sp. | reverse complement strand
TGCAGCGGGCTGATGCGCTCGATGCGCGACAGGCCCGAGCCGTTCTCGATGACGAAGCCGCTGTCGTCGATGCCATGCCCGCGCATCCAGTTGCGCACCGCCCCGTCGGCGCGCGCATGGGTGGTCTGGCCGGGCATGGCGGGCAGCGGGCGGCTGCCCAGTACCGGATCGGCTTCCAGCGCGCCCAGGCTCAGGAACAGGGTGCGCGCCAGCGCGTTGTCCGAGGGCTTGTTGGTGTCGCGCACGATTTCCGGCAAGGCGCGCGCGGTGTGCGCGGCCAGCAGGCGCGCATCGAACGGTGCGCTGCCCTCGACCGTCTTGCCGTCCAGCTTGCCGCCGAGCTGTGTCCACTTCAGGCGGAACAGGCCATCGATGTAGTCGTCGCGGTCGACCACGTTGATGCTGTAGGTCTTGCTGCAATTTTTCGGGAAGGTTCCGTTCAGCACGACCTTGACGCGGCCGTCTGCCTGCTTGACCGCTTGCGGCAGCCGCCAGCCGTCTTCCCAGCGCGCGCATTCGGCCTCGATCAGTTTCATGGCGGACTCGATGCGCACGCCGGCCAGCGCCGGTTGCATGTCCAGTTGCAGGCGCTTGCCGTCCGAGCGCATGTCGACCTGCAGCATGTTCTTGTTGATCAGGAGCGCGTCCGGGATGACGTTGTAATAGGCCTCGGGTGCCTCGTCGAAGGGTGGCTGACCGAGGTCGCCGCGGGCCGGATTGAACACGGCGCGGTCGAGCACCAGGTTGCCGTCGATGCGCGTGATGCCGGACAGGCGCAGCGCGCGCAGCATGGCTTCCAGCGTCTCGCCCGACAGGTCAACGTCGGCGCCGCCTTTCAGCACCAGGTCGCCCTTGAGCACCCCATTCTTCACTTCGCCATTGCTCAGCAGTTCGGTGCGGCCGCGGAACACCGGGCCCAGTTGCTCCAGGCCGACCAGGGTCGTCACCAGTTTCATCGTCGAGGCCGGCTGCATGGGGCGCTCGGCATGGTGGGCCAGCACCACCTGGTCGCCGCGCAGCACCAGCGCGCTCACCGATTCCGGCGCAATGCCGTGCTGGCCCAGCAGCTGCAATACCGGCGCCGGCAGGCCGCCCACCGCCTGCGCCACGGGGGCCGGCTGACGTGGTTGCGGCTGGGGCTGCGTTTGCTGTTGCGGCAACCCGGCTGGGGGCCGCCGCCA
>DOUW01000098.1:0-7923 GCA_003520365.1 Massilia sp. | reverse complement strand
AGGCGGGCAGGCAGGCGACGATGGCGGCGGCAAGCGCGAGACGAGGAAACATGGCAATCCTTAACCGAAGAAGAGGTAAGCGACAAAGATGGCGGCGATGACGCCGGCCAGGTCGGCGATCAGGCCGTAGCCGATCGCATAGCGGGTCTTGCGGATGCCGACCGAGCCGAAGTACAGGGCCACGATATAGAAGGTGGTATCGGCCGCGCCCTGCAGGATGGACGCCAGGCGGCCGACGAAGGAATCGACGCCATAGGTGGTCATGGCGTCGATCATCATCGCGCGCGACCCGCTGCCCGACAGCGGCTTCATCAGCGCGGTCGGCAGCGCGCCGACGAAATCGGTCGGCAGGCCGAGCTGGGTGAAGACCCACGAGAAGGCGCTCACGATCATGCCCAGGATGCCGGAGTTGCGCACCACGCTGATCGCCACCAGCATGCCGACCAGGTAGGGAATGATCTTTAACGAAGTCTCGATGCCGCCCTTGGCGCCCTCGATGAAGGACTCGAACACGTTCACGCGCTTGTACAGCGCCGCGATCATGAAGGCGGCGATGATCGAGAACAGGATCAGGTTGGCGGCAACCACCGAGACCTGCTCGATCTGGGCCTTGTCCAGGTAATTCGTAATGTAGAACACGAGGCCGCCGATGACGGCGGACAGGCCGCCGATCCAGCCGAACACGACCGGGTGCAGCAAATTGATGCCCTGGCGCAGGCTGACGGCAATGATGCCGGTCAGGGTCGAGCAGAAGGTCGCGATCAGGGTCGGGATGAAGATGTCGGCCGGATTCGCCGCGCCCAGGATGGCGCGCTGGGCCATGATCGCCAGCGGAATCACGGTCAGTCCCGAGGTCTGGATGACCAGGAACATGATCTGGGCGTTGCTGGCCTCGTCCTTGCGCGGGTTCAGCGTCTGCAGGCTTTCCATCGCCTTCAGGCCGAAGGGCGTCGCCGCATTGTCCAGGCCAAGGATATTCGCCGAAAAGTTCATCACCATGTGGCCGTTGGCCGGGTGGTCGCGCGGCACTTCCGGGAAGATGCGCGAAAAGAAGGGGGCGATGATGCGCGCGAACAGGTTGATGGCGCCGGCCTTTTCGCCGACGTTCATGATCCCCAGCCACAGCGTCATGACGCCGGCCAGCGGCAGGGCGATGTCCATCACCGCCATCTTGGCGGAAGAAAACGTACCGTCGATGATGCGCTTGAAGATCTCGGAATCGCCCATGAACAGCCACTGCGCGAGTGCCGCCACGAAGCCGACGAGGAAGAAACCGGTCCAGATGTAATTTAAAGCCATGTTCAGTCCGAAAGGGCGATCAATCGCCGCGGGTTCATCCGCCGTGGACAATGCGCCACGGCATGCCTGCACGATTGTGCAGCGGAGAGTATAGGCGCAGAGCAAGCTGCAAGGATGAAAGAATGCAGCCGCGTCATGCCCGGAAGTTATATGGACGCCCCGTGAACACGCGTCAACGCCGAGCATTATCGGCAGCGGACCGTAGGGTGGGCACCCCGTGCCCACGCGTAAACGATGAGCAGACGCGGCCTTGCAAACGCCAACATGACGCCGGCTTCACGCGTGGGCACGTCCTTGATGCCCCCAGCATCAAGGACCCCACCCTACGGCACAACGTTGCCACCTCCGGACACCGCGCCTATGATACGCAACGCTCAACCAGGACATGCACACATGAAATTTCGCTCTGCCCTCTCCGCGCTGTTGCTGACCTCAAGCGCCCTCGGCCTGGCCTTCTCCTCCGCCGCGCAGGCACCCGCCGCGCCGAAGGAGCAAAAAGTCCTGCGCATGTTCCTGTCCACCAGCGAAACCGGCCTCGACCCGGCAGTGGCGTCCGACATCGCCACCCTGTCGCTGCTGGAAAACATTTTCGATCCCCTGCTGCGCTACGACTACCTGGCGCGTCCGGTGAAACTGCAGCCGAACACCGCCAGCGCGATGCCGGAAGTGAGCCCGGACGGCCGCACCTACACCTTCCGCATCCGCCCCGGCATCCATTTCACCGACGACCCGGCGTTCAAGGGCGACAAGCGCGAGATGACGGCCCAGGACTACGTCTACAGTATCAAGCGCCTGTACGATCCGACCCTGAAGTCGCCCTGGTCGTACATGTTCGCCGGCAAGATCGTCGGCGACGAGGCCTTGAAGCAGCGTTTCGATGTCGATACCCCAGTCGCCGGACTGCGGGCGCTCGACCGTTTCACCTTACGCATCGAGCTGAAAGAGCCGGACAATAATTTTCTCTTCTACATGGCGACCCCGGCCTCCGGCGTGGTGGCGCGCGAAGTGATCGAGGCCTATCCCGGCCAGGCCGGGAACCACCCGGTCGGCACCGGTCCCTTCATGATTGGCGAGTGGAAGCGCAGCGACCGCATCGTGCTGCTGGCCAATCCCTACTCGACGGCGGTATTCCAGGGAACGCCCGGCAGCGATCCGGAAGACCGGGCGATCGCCGCCGCCCTGGCCGGTCAACGCCTGCCGCGCGTGGACCGCGTCGAGGTGAAGATTGCCGAGGAATTCCAGGGCCGCATGCTGGGCTTCCTGAATGGCGAGTACGACTACCTCGAGCAGGTGCCGGAATCGATGACCGACATGGTGATCGCGGGCGGACAACTGAAGCCGGACCTGCAGGCGCGCGGCATCCGCCTGTCGCGCTTTCCGGTGCTGCAGACCTATTACATGTGGATGAACATGGACGATCCGGTGCTGGGCGGCTACAGCCGCGACCGGATCGCCCTGCGCCGCGCGATTTCCCTGGCCTACAACAGCGCCGAGGACATCGCGCTGCTGAAAAAGGGTTTCGCGATCAAGGCCGAATCGCCGCTGCCGCCGAACGTGCTCGGCTACGATCCGGACTACCGCAGCCCGGTGCCCTACGACCCGGCGCTGGCCAATGCCCTGCTCGACCGCCATGGCTACGGCAAGCGCGATGCCGCAGGGTTCAGGTTAGCGCCCGACGGCAAGCCGCTGACCCTGACCATGCACAGCGAAGCGACGGTCAGCGGCCGCCTGCGCGACGAACTGTGGCGCAAGTGCCTGAATGCGATCGGCCTGCGCGTGCTGTTCAAGTCGGACAAGAAGACGGAGATCATCAAGGCTTCGCGCCTGGGCAAGGTCACCATGTTCGAAAGCAACTGGATCGCCGACTTCCCCGACGGCGACAATTTCTACCAGCTGCTCTACGGCCCGAACGCGGGCCGCGCCAACTACGCGCGCTTCAACCTGCCGGCCTATAACGAACGCTACGAACAGGCGCGCCAGCTCACCGATGGACCGCGGCGCCAGCAGCTCTATTTCGAGATGAACCAGCTGATCCACGCCTACAACCCCTGGGTGCCGCTGACCCATGTGCTGTCGGCCGATCTCCGTCATCCGTGGCTAAAAAACTACAAGCGCCACCCGGTGGAATTCACGTCCTGGCGCTATTTGGACGTCAATGTTGCGGAAAAGGAACGATTGTCGCGGCAGTCCCGCTAGTATTGGTGAGTTTTCCGGTTATAAACATTCCCGGAAGTTATACTTCCCGCCGGTTATTTCATTGGATAGTGCCAAATACTTGGCCTTACCCTCGAAATCACACATAAGGTAATGCTAAGACATTACTAAACGGCAACATCGATTTGCCATCGGCCTGGATCGCCCAATACCTTAGGAGAGACGCGTGAAGTTAAAGAAGCTAGCCCAACTGATTGCCCTGATCGGCGTGGCAGGCCCGGCTGTTGCACAGGAAGTGCAGCAGAATGCCCCGATGGCCCGCGTCGAGGTCACCGGTAGTAGCATCAAACGCGTCGCCAAGGAAGGCGCGCTGCCGGTGCAGGTGATCACCGCCGACACCCTGCAAAAGCAGGGCATCACCTCGGCCGAACAGCTGATGGCCACGATTTCGGCGAACGGCACCGGCACCGACAACCCGACCTCGGGCAACAACGTGTTCGGCGCCGATGCCGACCGCGTCAGCGGCGGCGCTTCCTTCGCTTCGTTCCGCGGCCTGGGTCCGAACGCCACCCTGGTCCTGATCAACGGCCGCCGCGCCCCGACCCACGGCAAGAGCGGCAAGGCGGTCGACCTGAACTCGATCCCGATGGCGGCCATTGCCCGCATCGAGATCCTGAAGGATGGCGCCTCGGCGATCTACGGCACCGATGCGATCGGCGGCGTGATGAACATCATCCTGCGCTCGGACTACCAGGGCGCGGGAGTCTCGGCCTACACCAACGTCACCGAGGAAGGCGGCGGCAACATCCACCGCGGCTCGCTGATCGCCGGTACCGGCGACCTGGAAGCGGACGGCTTCAACGTCATGACCACGCTGTCGTTCACCAAGAACGAGAAGCTGTCCTCGAAGCAGCGCGATTTCGCCAACGGCTTCCAGCCCTGGCGCGGCCTGTCGCCGGACACCACCGGCACCCCGTACGCGAACCAGCTGACCGGCGCCGGCACCGCGCTCGGCACCGGTTTCCAGCGGCCGGGCGATCCGAACACCTACCTGCAGGCCAACCCGCTCAGCTTCGACGGCAAGTGCGACACGGTCGAGGGCATGTCGCAGTACCAGACCGCGCTGTGGAAGGACGTGACCTCGCCGCTGCGCTCGACCTATTCCTGCGCCTACGACTACGGTGGCGACTACATCATGCAGTCGCCGTCCGAGCAGGCGAATCTGCTGCTGCGCGGCACCTATAAACTGGCGCCGGACCACACGATGTTCGTCGAGGCGATCGGCTCGCGTTCGGAAGTCATCTCGATCCTGACCCCGGCCCAGATCTCGACCTCGCTCGCCAACAAGAACGCCTACCCGGTGGGCGGCCAGTACTACCAGGACCTGTCGGCCTACATCCCGACCTACAACCCGAACCTGCCGATCATCTACAAGTGGCGCGCCAACCCGCTGGGTAACCGCACCCAGGAAAACACCACCACGAGCGGCCGCCTGCTGGTCGGCTTCGAGGGCATGATCCGGAACTGGGACTACAAGCTGGGCCTGTCGAAGGCGCAGAGCACGACCCACATGGACCTGCTCGATGGCTACGCGTATACCGATGCCTTCTACAAGGTACTGGGCAGCGGCATCGTCAACCCGTGGTCGCGCGACGGCAGCCAGACCCAGGCGGCGATGGATGCGATCGAAGCGACGAAATACTACGGCGCCTTCCAGACCGGCAAGACCACCATGACCCAGGTCGACGGCACCATCTCGGGCGAACTGTTCGACCTGCCAGCCGGCAAGCTGGCGATGGCGGCCGGTTTCGACTTCCGCCGCGAAAGCTACATGTACAGCCAGGACGTGGCGGCCGAGCCGATCCTGCTGTCGCCGGGCAACGACAACCTGCCGAAGGCGACGCGCAACGTGAAGGCGCTGTTCGCGGAATTCATCGTCCCCGTCACCAAGGACCTGGAGCTGCAGCTGGCCGTGCGCCGCGACGACTACAGCGTGATCGGCGCCACCACCAACCCGAAGGTCGCCTTCCGCTACCAGCCGACGAGCTGGCTGCTGCTGCGCGGTTCGGCCAACAAGGGCTTCCTGGCGCCGAGCTTCACCCAGCTCTACACCGGCCTGCTGCGCCAGGAACTGGCGAGCGGCGTGACCGATACGGTCGGCTGCGCAGCCAACCCGGGCGACCCGCGCTTCTGCGCCCCGGAACGCTTTGACTATGTGTCCGGCGGCAACGAGAGCCTGAAGCCCGAGACCTCCAAGCAAGGTACGCTGGGCATCGTCGTCGAACCGTTCAAGGGCTTCTCGGCATCGCTGGACTGGTGGGCGATCAACATCAAGGACCGTATCCTGAAGCGCAGCGCATCCGATGTCCTGAAGAACCCGACGGTCTACGCGGCCAACATCTACCGTAACAACGACGGCCTGATCGAGTTCGTCGATGCACGCTGGTTCAATGCATCCGGCGCCAAGACCCGCGGTATCGACCTCGGCCTGCGCGGCGACGGCAAGTTCGGCGACGGCTACAAGTGGAGCGCCACCCTGGACGGCACCTGGACCGGCAGCTACCAGTTCGCCGAAGTCGATGGCCAGCCGTACAAGGAATACGTCGGCGAATTCTTCACCCGCGACCTCTACCTGCGCTGGAAGCACTCGGCGACGCTGAGCGTGAGCCGTGGCGACTGGAACGTCCTGCTGAGCAACAACTTCGCTTCGGGCTACAAGGATCAATTGCCGAACGGCGGCAAGGGCGCCCTGCCGGCCGGCTTCGATCCGGACGTGTCGAGCTACACCCGCTTCGGCCTGTCGACCACCTACAGCGGCTTCAAGAACACGAAGCTGACCGTGGGCGTGCAGAACCTGTTCGACCGCGATCCGCCGTTCACCGCCCACAACGTCGACGACGTGGTCGGCGCCGGCTGGGATCCGCGCGTGGCCGATCCGCGTGGCCGCGCCTTCACCTTCAACGTCCAGTACAAGTTCTTCTGATTTGTACCTGAGTATGGCGTTAAGCGGCCCGCGCCCGGAAAGCATCTGCTTTCGGGGCGCGGGTCTTTTTCATTCCTGATGCGAACAGCATGTCGAGCAGCATGAAGATCAGCAGGCGCGCCTTTGCCGCCTGGCTCGCCGCCTGCGCGGTGCTGCCTGCCGCCGAGGCCGCGCCAGGCCGGCGTGCCCGCAAGCGTCCTGCCTCCCGTCCCATGAAACTGATGAAACCTCCACGCCTGCGCCGCGGCGACACCGTCGGCCTGATCGCGCCGGGCGGCTACACCACCGAGAAATCGATCGCCAAGGCGCGCGTCAACATCGAAAGCCTGGGCCTGAAGGTGCGCGAAGGAAGTTACCTGCGCGAAGTGAACGGGAACTACGCCGGCACCGTGCAGCAGCGCCTGCACGACCTGCACGCGATGTTCGCCGATCCGGACGTCAGGATGCTGTGGCCGATCCGCGGCGGCTCGGGCTGCATCTCGCTGCTGGCCCACCTCGACTACGCGCTGATCCGCAAGAATCCGAAGATCCTGCTCGGTTACTCCGACATCACCGCCCTGCACCTGGCGATCTACAAGGAAACCGGCCTGGTGACCTTCCACGGCCCGGTGGCCTCGTCGACGCTGGCGGATTACCCGCGCGAACACATGCTGGCCGTGCTGATGGACCCGCAGCCGGCATACACGATCCCGATGGCGCTGGAAAACAGCCGCCGCGCCGTCGAGGAACCGCATTTCGCCATGCGCACCGTGCACGGCGGCAGCGCCACCGGACCGCTGATGGGCGGCAACCTGAGCCTGGTGTCGGCACTGGCCGGCACGCCGTATGCGGCCGACTTCCGCGACGCCATCCTGTTCCTGGAAGAGGTGAACGAAGCGCCCTACCGCATCGACCGCTGGATGACCCAGCTCGACCTGTCCGTCGGCCTCGACCGGGCAGCGGCGGTGATGGTCGGCATCTGCGAAGGCTGCGGTCCCGAGCACGAGGACATCTCGCTCACGCTCGACCAGACCCTGGACATCCACCTGCAACCGCTCTCGGTTCCGGCCGTGACCGGTTACTCGATCGGGCACATCCGCCACCAGTTCACGATCCCGATGGGGGTCCGCGCAAGGCTCGATACCGAACGGCAGACGGTGACGCTGCTGGAGCCGGCGGTCAGCTGAGAGCGCGGCCCGGCCCGCTCGGGCCTGGTGAAGGCGGATCGCTCAGGCCTGGAGGCGGCGCGTCATGAACACGTAGCCGTGCCGTTCGCCGTCGATGCGGAACAGGTCCGGTATCTCGCCGGTCTGCACAAAGCCGCTGCGCTCGTAGAGCCGGCGCGCGGGCCCGTTGTCGGCCAGGACTTCGAGGTCGACCCAGGCCAGCCCCTGTGTCTGCGCCCACTCCAGTGCATGGGTCAGCAGGCTGGCGCCCAGGCCAATGCGGCGCGCGTCGCGGTGCACGCCCATGCCGAGCAGGCAGCGGTGGCTGGCGGCGCGCTCAGG
>DOUW01000247.1 GCA_003520365.1 Massilia sp. | reverse complement strand
CCAGCAGCGCCAAGCCGGTGGTGTTCGCCAGCGCCGTGCCGCAGGGCGTGACGGCCGTGCCGATCACGGTCGAGGTCGCGGCCAGCGCCACCGACACCGCCTGGCGCTGCTACCGCTACCGCGTCTTCGAGACCATCGTCCCGCTGCGCAACGCGGGCTGGAGGCCATGAACATGCATCGTATGAATTTCCATCGCCAGGCCGGCCTGGCGCTGCCGGTCATGCTGATCATCCTGCTGGTGATGCTCATCTCGAGCATCTACCTGCTCAAGTCGAGCAACTCGACCACCCTGACGGCCTCGAACCTGGCCTACGACTCGGCCCAGAGCCGCGCGGTCGACTTCGGCCTGCACGCCGGCTTCAAGTGGCTGAGCGAGACCGCCGGCGGCAACAAGGCGCTGCTCAACGAGGACGTGCCGGACCAGGGCTACCTGGCCACGCTCGACCCCCGCCAGGGCGTGCGCTCGGACGCTTTCTGGAACGGCAAGCGCACGGTGACCCACGAGGGCCAGCAGATCGAGTACGTGGTGCACCGCCACTGCCTGCTCATCGGACCCTACGACGGCAACGGCAACGCCTGCGTGCAGACCGCCGACAACGGGTCGAGCGGCGGCACCATCGTCTCGCCCGGCGACAGCCTGGCGGCCGACTCGCCGCAGTTCGCATCGACGCCGAAGGTGCACTACGTGGTCACCGCGCGCCTGTCCGGCGCGCGCGGCGGCAACGTCGTCAACCAGCTGGTGGTGCTGATCGGCGGCTGACGCCGCGGCAAGAACATTCCGGCCGCCAGGCCGGTCAACGAGAATGGAATCGCGCATGAATCGCCTGTTTTCCCTGTTAGTCCTGGCCCTCCTGGCCCCGCTGGTCCAGGCGGCGCCCACCAGCATCGCCCAGGTGCCGCTGCTGAACATCAGCGGCACCGGCACGGTCAAGCCGAACCTGATGCTCCTGTACGACAACTCGGGTTCGATGACCAGCACGTACACGCCGGACTACGTGAACGACACCAGCAGCTGCCGCGCGCGCGCGACCATGGCCAACGGCATCCGCGCCTGCCGTCCGGGCGATCCGCCCTACATGAGCCCCGACTTCAACCGCCAGTACTACAACCCGAAGGTGCGCTACCTGCCGCCGGTAAAGGCGGACGGAAGCTCCTACCCATCGCAGGACGCAGCCGCCACCGGCAGCTGGACCGCGGTGAAGACCGACCCCTTCAACGTCGACAAGACCGACCTGCTGGGCCGCAACGTCGACACCACCGACCTGGTCGGGGGCTTCCCGGACCTGCGTTGGTGCGATGGATCGAGCTGCGGCTACAACACTTCCGGCTACACCTATCCGAACGACAGCCGCTATACGGCCGAGTACTTCGCCGCCAACCCCTACTACTATACGATCAACGTCGCCGAGTACTGCACCGACACCACGCTCACCAACTGCCGCGTAACGGCAGTGGGCGCCGCCGCGCCGGCCGGCTACCCGGAACCGGCCCGGGTGCGCTTCTGCAGCGACCGCGCGCTGACCAACTGCCAGGCCAAGTACGTCGGCAACTACAAATACCCGCGCTACTCCGACCCGAACCGCAACCCTGACTGGTTCGGCACCATCACCATCGGCGCCTCGTCGACCACCAACTCGATGACCATCAGCAGCGTGCAGGTGGTCGAGCCGAACGGCACCTTCACCCTCACCAACACCGCGGTCACCGCCGCCAACGGCACCGACACCAGCGCCAGGCGCAATGCCGTCGCCGCCGCGCTGGCGGCCTCGATCATCGCCAAGAGCGGGCTGGCCAACCAGTACACCGCCTGCCTGCGCACCGCGACCGGCGGCGTGCCGGCCTGCTCGAGCTTCGGCATCAGCCTCGAGGCCAGCAACATCGTGGCCGTGGTGCCGATCAGCTGCCCGGCCGGCAACACCGGCAAGACGGTCGGGACCAATGCCTGCAGCCTGGTCAACGACGGCAGCCGCTCCGGGCGCGACCTGATCGTCAACTCCGGGACCCGCGTCACCGCGCTGCTGAGCGTCAGCGGCACCGCCAACAGCTCGAAGAAGCAGGTCCTGGGCGGCGTCAGCCTGGGCGGCGTATCGCTGTTCTCCAGCTCGCTGAGCCTGGACCTGCGTTCATCGAGCTCCTCGGTCGCGACCCAGATCAAGAACAAGATCGGCACCACCAAGGGCGTCACCGCCTACATCGGCGGCACGAGCGCCAACACCGCCGGCCCGATCTGCTCCGCCGCCAACAGCTCGACAGTCTGCCTGGTGACCGGCGACATGGGCATGATCGGCGCCAACATCGCGCTCGGCTCGCTCTCGAACAACGGCAGCAGCCGCGATCCCAACCTGAGCTTCGGCGCCAGCGCCGGCGTCAGCGACGGCGTCCCGACCGAGGTCACGCCGCTGGGCGCCTCGGTGTTCGTGCGCACCGACATCGTCTCGACCCGCAACAGCTATCCGAAGGACCTCAAGCGCACCGACTGCGTCGGCGCCACCTGCACCTACGCCGAGGAGATGACCAACTTCGCCAACTGGTACGCCTATTACAAGACGCGCAACCAGATGATGAAGACCGCGGTCGGCCAGGCCTTCCAGCCGATCGCCGACAACTACAACGTCGGCATCGTCTCGCTCTCGACCGCCGCCGCCCAGGGCACGATCCGCCAGCCGCCGAAACCGTTCACCGGCACCGACCGCAGCGCCTGGTACAGCGCGCTCTACGGCATGAGCCCGAGCGGCTCGACCCCGGTGCGCCAGGCCCTGCATGCGGTGGGCAAGATGTACGCCAACCGCTCGCCCTACAAATACGCGGCCGGCAGCGAGGTGGTGCAGTTCCCCTGCCAGCAAAACTTCACCTTCGTCACCACCGACGGCTACTGGAACGGCGGCGCCGCCGACGGCGTGGTCAGCAACGACAACGTCGAGAGCGCCGCGCGCTTCTGTTCGCGCGCCAAGGGCTGCGTCGACCCCAGCAACCAGGCCGCCAACTCGCTGGCCGACGTCGCCCTGTACTGGTACAACGGCGGCTCGAACGACGGCGTGGCTTCGCTGCGCGACGAGCTCGAGGACTGGAACGCGCCGGACGGCCTGGTGGCCGCCGCCGCCGGCGAGAACACCCGCCTGCACATGAATACCTACGCACTCGGCCTGGGCGTGGACGGCATCATGACCTACGACGACAAGTACGACACCGCGCCCAAGCCCGGCAGCGACTTCTACAAGCTGATCACCGGCGTGACCACCGGCTGCCCGTGGAACAACAACGGCCCCTACGTCTGGCCGAACCCCTACACCGACGTCTCCGACGGCGGCGCGGCCTACCAGTCGCGCGTGGACGACCTGTGGCACGCCGCCATCAACGGCCACGGCAAGTACTTCAGCGCCTCCGACCCGCTGCAGGTCATCGACGGCCTGCGCGCGGCGCTCTCGAACATCGAGGTGAAGATTGGTGCGGCGGCCGCGGCGGCGACCTCGACCCCGAACATCTCGCAGCAGGACAACGACATCTTCTCGGCCACCTTCACCACGGTGCGCTGGTACGGCGAGCTGTCGGACAAGAAGATCGACACCGTCACCGGCATCGTCGGCAAGGACGTCAGCTGGAACTCGTCGGAGACTGTCGGGCGCAAGGTCGGTCCCGATACCGACACGCGCCGCATCCTGATGGCCGGCACCGATCCGAATCGCCCGGACAGCAGCGACGGCATGAAAGACTTCGACTTCTCGGTCATGACCGAGCTCGAGCAGGGCTGGTTCAAGGAGAAGTGCAACGGCCTGGCCCAGTGCGCCACCCTGTCGGACGCGGGCCGCGCCATCGTCAACGACGGCGCCAACATCGTCAACTGGCTGCGCGGCCAGCAGCAGCACGCCAACGACACGGTGCTGCGCGCCTACTCGCAGACGCCGACGATCCCGGCCGGCCTCGCGGCGCCGCTGCCGATCGTGCTGGGCGATATCGCCTCGTCCAAGCCGGCCTACCTGCGCGAGCCGCGCAAGGCCTATACGCGCAACGGCTACAACCAGTACAAGCTGGACAACGCGAGCCGCCAGCCGACCGTGTTTGTCGCCGCCAACGACGGCATGCTGCATGCCTTCGACGCCGGCACCGGCGAGGAGATCTGGGCCTACGCGCCGCGCATCACGATGAAGAAGCTGTACAAGCAGGCCAGCACGACCTACGGCACGGCCCACCAGTTCACCACCGACGGTTCGCCCGAGGTGGCCGACGTGATGATCGGCGGCGAGTGGCGCAGCGTGCTGGTGGCCGGCCTGAACGCGGGCGGACGCGGCTACTACGCGCTCGACGTCACCGATCCCGACAACCCGAAGGCGCTGTGGGAACTGTGCGCCGATGCCGCGGTGTGCAGCGGCATCAACTACGACGCCGACATCGGCCTCTCGTTCGGCAATCCCCAGTTCGGCACCTGGAAGGACGCCGCGAACGCCGAGCACTGGGTGGTGTTCCTGACTTCGGGCTACAACAACATCCCCGGCAGCGACGGCGTCAGTGGCGGCAACGGCAGGGGCATCCTGTACGTGGTCGACATCGCCACCGGCCGCGTGCTGTCGAAGACCGCGACCCCCGTGACCGCCGCCGACCGCAACTACGTCCAGACCCCGTCCGGCTTCGCCCGCATCACGGCGATCAGCAGCAATCCGAACACCGACCCGCTGGTGACCCATGTCTACGGCGGCGACAACGACGGCTATATGTGGCGCTTCGACTTCACCACCAAGGGCAACCCGACGGTGCTGAGGATGGGCGGCAGCGGCGGCGGCCAGCCGGTCACCACGCGCCCGGACGTGACGATGTGCCAGGTCGCCAGCGTGGCCGAGGACGGCAGCCAGAGCACCAGGCTCGAACGCGTGGTGGCCTTCGGCACCGGCCGCCTGCTCGACCAGGTCGACATCGGCAACACCGAGGTCCAGAGCGCCTACGTGCTGAAGGACGCGGGCGCGAGCATCCCGCCGGCCGAGTGGCGCAGCGCCTCGAAGATGGCGCAGCAGACCCTGCGCCGCATCAGCGGCACCAGCACCGCCTATTCGATCAGCGGCACCGCGATCGATTTCTCGACCCAGCACGGCTGGTACGTCGACTTCGCCCTGAACGACGGCGAACGCGTGAACCTGGATCCGAAGATCGTCTCCGGCGGCCTGAACATCGTGACCAACCTGCCGAGTTCCTCGTCGAGCTGCAAGGTGGGCGGCACCAGCAACGTCTACCAGCTCAACGTCTGCACCGGCGAGCCGCTCGGCCAAGTCGTCAAGGACAGCACCGGGCAGAGCTTCACGATCGCCGGCCAGACCCTGTCGAATGCCTCGGCGGCGGTCGGCTTCATCATCGTGCGCCTGCCGTCCGGCGCGCTGAAGATGATCACCACCACGGCCGACGGCAACACCATCACCTCGGGCGTGGCCCCGGCCGAGTCGGAGGGCGCCTCGCGCGCCGGCTGGCGCCGGGTGCGGGAATAACACGTGGGGTGCACTGGCCGCTGGCTCCGCACCCCATTCATTTCACACGATCCGCCCCGGAATCGGTAAAATCGAGGGTTTTCTTCATTGGGGCCATTGGGGCTCGACTATGTCCAACGAACTTGACATCCTTGCCACGGACGGCGCAGGCGCCGAGGCGGCCAGTGGGGCCGCGTCAGCGGCGACACGCCAGCCGGCTCTTATTTCTCGCGAAGTCGCGCGCCGCCGCACCTTCGGCATCATCTCCCACCCGGACGCCGGTAAAACCACCCTGACCGAGAAGCTGCTGCTGTTCTCGGGCGCGATCCAGCTCGCCGGCACCGTCAAGGGCCGCAAGAGCGGCCGCCATGCGACCTCCGACTGGATGGACATCGAGAAGCAGCGCGGCATCTCGGTCGCGTCCTCGGTGATGCAGTTCGAGTTCCGCGACCACGTGATCAACCTGCTCGACACGCCGGGCCACCAGGACTTCTCGGAAGACACCTACCGCGTGCTGACCGCGGTCGACTCGGCGCTGATGGTGATCGACGCCGCCAAGGGCGTGGAAGAGCAGACGATCAAGCTGCTCGAGGTCTGCCGCATGCGCAACACCCCGATCGTCACCTTCATGAACAAGCTCGACCGCGAAACCCGCGACCCGCTCGAGCTGCTCGACGAGCTGGAATCGGTGCTGAAGATCGAGTGCGCGCCGGTGACCTGGCCGATCGGCATGGGCAAGAACTTCCGCGGCGTGTACCACCTGCTGAACGATACGATCATGCTGTTCAAGGCCGGCGAGGAAAAGGCCGACGGCGCCTTCGAAATCGTCAAGGGCATCGACAACCCGAAGCTGGCCGAGATGTTCCCGCTCGAGATCGAGCAGCTCAAGATGGAAGTGGAGCTGGTGCACGGCGCCTCGCATCCCTTCGACCTGGAGCGCTTCCTGTCGGGCGTGCAGACCCCGGTGTTCTTCGGTTCGGCGATCAACAACTTCGGCGTGCGCGAGATCCTGTCGGCGCTGGTCGACTGGGCCCCGGGCCCGCGCGAGCGCGACGCCACCGTGCGCGCCGTGAAGCCGGAAGAGCCGAAGTTCTCGGGCTTCGTCTTCAAGATCCAGGCCAACATGGACCCGGCCCACCGCGACCGCATCGCTTTCCTGCGCGTGTGCTCGGGCCGCTTCGAGAAGGGCATGAAGGTCAAGCACCTGCGTTTGGGGCGCGAAGTCAAGCTGTCGTCGGTCGTGACCTTCATGGCATCGAGCCGCGAACAGGTCGAGGAAGCGTATGCGGGCGACATCATCGGCCTGCCGAACCACGGCAACATGCAGATCGGCGACAGCTTCTCGGAAGGCGAGATGCTGACCTTTACCGGCATTCCTTATTTTGCCCCGGACCTGTTCCGCACGGTGCGCATCCGGAATCCCCTGAAGGTGAAGCAGCTGCACAAGGGCTTGCAGCAGCTGGGCGAGGAAGGCGCGGTCCAGGTGTTCAAGCCGGTGCTGGGCTCGGACCTGATCCTGGGCGCGGTCGGCGTGCTGCAGTTCGAGGTGGTGGCGAGCCGCCTGTTGAATGAATACGGCGTGGACGCCGTATTCGAGTCTTCCAGCATCAGCAGCGCGCGCTGGGTGTCGAGCGACGACAAGAAGGCGCTGGCCGACTTCGAAAACCAGCTCGGCCACCAGGTCGCCTACGATGCCGCCGGCAACATGGCCTTCCTGGCGACCTCGGGTGTCAACCTGCGCCTGACCCAGGAACGCTGGCCGAAGCTGACTTTCCACGCGACCCGCGAGCACGCGGCCAAGCTGGACTGATACGGCAAGAGCGCCGGCCGGGCGCCGGCCGCTCCTGCGAAACGGATCCACATCGTGGATCCGTTTTTTTTTGCGCTGTGACTGCGGCTGGTGCTTTGATTCCATGCGTGAGTAATTTATATTGCTCGAATGTGGCAATCTCAAGTTCTCGAAAAAGTTTACAGATTGCCGCGTTCTGGCATATAGTTATTCATAATAAGAGAATAACTACTTTCGGAGGTGGAGTATGGCGTTGCTGCATCGTTGTCACCTGCTGTTCCTGGTCGCGGGCTTGCCCGTCCCGGCGCTGGCCCAGCAGTCGGAGCCGGCGGAGCCCGTCGCCCGGGTCGAAGTCAGGGGCGGCGCGGCGCGCCATGACCCGCGGCGCGCCGACACCGCCGCGCGCTTCGTGCTCGGCCGCGAGGAGATCGAACGCTACGCCGACACCAGCGTGTTCGACCTGTTCAAGCGCATTCCGGGCGTGACGGTGACGGTCGGCGCCGGACGCCAGGCGCAGGTCAGGATGCGCGGCCTGGGCGAGGGCTACACCCAGGTCCTGCTGAACGGCGAGCGCACGCCGGCCGGGTTTACGCTCGACAGCCTGGCGCCCGAGAGCATCGAGCGCATCGAGGTGCTGCGCGCCGCCATGGCCGAGTTCCCGACCGAGTCGGTGGCCGGCACCATCAATATCGTCCTGCGCAAGAAGGTGCGTGCGCGCGAGCGCGAGCTCAAGCCGGGTTATCTGTTGTCGCGCGAGTTCCGCGGACCGACCTTCAGCGCCCGGCTGGCGGACCGGGGAGAGCGCTCCTCGTGGTCGTTTACGGCCAGCGGCAACCACGACGCGCTTGCACGCAAGTCGACCGGCAGCGAGCGCAATACGCGGCCGGACGGCGTGGTGGACCTGCGCAGGACCACGCTGCTGCGGGAACAAGGGCGCATGAACCGCCTGAACCTGGAACCGCGCTTCAGCTGGACGCTGGAGAACGGCGACACGCTCGCCTGGGAGACCCTGGCCAACGGCAGCGGCTTTCGCAACCATGGACATGCGCTGGTGAGCACCGCGACCGGCGCGGCGCCGCCGGTGCCGGACCTGCATACCTTCGGCGAGATCGACGACAGGATGCTCAAGTCCGACCTGCGCTGGACCCATGCCCTGGCATCCGGCGCGAAACTCGAGACCAGGATCGGCGTCGAGGGCAAGCGCAGCAAATCCCTGGAGCGGCGCGTCGGCGCCGACAGCCTGGGGCGTCCCGCCACGAACGGCAGCGTGCGGGCCGATACGCGGCAGAAGGGCGCGAGCAGCACCGGCAAGTACAGCCGCAGTGTCGAGGGCGGCCACGTAGTGGCCCTCGGCTGGGATGCCGGCGTCAACGCGAGCGATGACCTGCGCGCCGAGCGCGACGCGATCCGGGCACTGCC
>DOUW01000252.1:5506-8020 GCA_003520365.1 Massilia sp. | reverse complement strand
TGCCCTTATTGGTGCTGCTGTGGGCCTGCAGCGAGGACGAGGCGCTGGCGCTGGCGCGCCAGCTGGGAGAGCAGCCGATGCTGCGCCTGCTCTCGCGCGAGCGCTTCCTGGAACGCGGCGCACCCGGCCTGGCGGCGCTGCAGCGTCCCATCGCCGCCGAAGAAGCGGATGCACTGCGCACGCGCTTCTTTCCCGAGTCGGCGATTCCGCTGGCGGTGGCGCGGCGTCGCTTCAGGCGCGACAACGCGGCCAGCCTGCCGGGGCTGTTCCTCGACGCCCAGCAGGAGTGGGCATCGAAACTCGACCTTGACGTGGACACTGCGCTACCGGAGGAGCAGGCGCAGACGGCGCACGACTTCGCGGTGCGCCTGGTGAACGGCGTCGCCGGCAGCGGCAAGACCCTGATCGCGCTGAGCCGCGCGCTGCTGCTGGCCTGGCTGTATCCGCGCGAGCGCGTGCTGATCCTGATCCACAACACGCCGATCGTGGCCGATATCCGCGAACGCCTGCACCGCGCGCGCGGCAGCCTGCCGGCCAACCTCGAGATCACGACCTATGCGAGCTGGGCGCACCGCCAGTGGCGCCGCCTGTACCGCATGCCGCTGTCGATGCCGGCCGACCCGGCCCATCTGCCGACGCTGGTGCGCAAGCTGCGCGCGCGCTGGCCGGAACTGAAACTGAGCGAAGCCCAGCTGATCGAGGAATTCGACTTCCTCAACGAGATGCTGGTCGCCAGCGCGCCCGAATACATGGACACCAGCCGCGCCGGCCGCGGCTTCGCCTTGCGGGCGAAGGAGCGTTTCGAGGTCTGGGAACTGTTCGAGGCGGTGACGGCCGCACTGCGCGACGAGGGCCTGCGCATGTGGAGCGCGGTAGCGACCGAGATCTGCCGTGCGCCGGAGCACGCGATGCTCGAGCGCTACGAGCACATCCTGGTCGACGAGGCCCAGTTCTTCGCGCCTTCGTGGTTCCACACGGTGAAGCTGGCGCTGCGTGCGCAGGGAAGGCTGTTCCTGTGCGCCGACCCGAACCAGGGCTTCATGAAGAGCCGCCTCAGCTGGCGCAATGCCGGGCTGGACGTGACCGGGCGCACCAAGAAGCTGCGCCGCTCCTACCGCACCACGCAGGCGATCCTGCACACGGCCGGTACGCTGCTGGCGCGCACGGTGCAGGCCGACCCCGAGCATTACCTGGAGCCCGATTTCGCCGGCATGGAAGCGGGCGCCGCGCCGATCCTGCTGCGCGTCGCCTCGCCCCAGGACGCGGTCGACCGCGCGGTGAACGAGATCGTGGCGCTGGCCGAACGCCACGCGCTGCCGCTGTCGAGTTTTCTCGTCATCTATGGCGGCGACACGCCCAAGCTGCTGCTGTACAAGCGCCTGTGCCGCGCCTTCGGCATGCGCCGCGTCTGGTGGCTGAACAAGGACAAGAAGACCCCGCCCGACGGCTACGGCCCGGACTACCTGCGCCTGGCCAACCTGGAAACGGCGACCGGGCTGGAAGGGGCGGTGGTGTTCCTGCTCGGGATGGACAATTTGCTGTTCGAGGGCGGCGAGGAGCGCGAGGCCGATGCGCGCAAGCTCTACATGGCGATGACGCGCGCGAGTCACCGGCTGGTGATGTTGAGCACGGGGGAGTTGCCGCCGGGTGCCGAGGCGCTGTTCCGCCTCGCCGCATGAACTACGCGCAGGGGCGAAGTGCGCGTCGGTGCCGGCGTGCATTGAACGCGTGGGCGGCGTTCACGCCGCGGGCTCACTGGGTTCATCGGTGGAGCCGTCCACCCTACCGCCCTGCGGCGGCGTTATCGAGTTCCGTCAGCTGCTTGATGCGGCGCGCGGTGAGCAGGGCGCGCCAGCCGGAACCGGGCACCTGCGGGTAGCGGATCGAGCCGAACAGCTCCATCGCGTCGCGGTAGGCGAGCCACGCGCGCTGGGTTTTCTCGACCCCGGTCTTGCGGATCGAGCCCAGGTAGGAGTGGCTTGCCGGGCGGGTCGCCATGAAGCGGCGGTAGACGGCGTCCATTTTGTGTTCCAGGCTGGCGAATTCCGCTTCCGAATGGCGCGGCACACGCCCCGCCTCGAAGTCGAGCACGTCGGCGACAAAGCTGTCGAGTTCGGCCGCCTGGGAGTCGATCTGCAGCGAGCGCGCGGCCGGGCTGCCGGTATCGGTCTCGTAGTCGACGCGGTGCTGGGCAAAATAATGCGCGGCCTTGCTCGCCATCTCCAGCCCCAGTTGCTCCTTGGCGCTCCAGTCGCGGGTGAGCGCCGCCAGTTCGCCGCTGCGCGACTTGTCGCGCTGGCGCTCGCGGATCGCGCCGCACTGGCCGCGCGTCTCGGCGCTGACGACGTCGTCGCAGACGTCGACCTGGGCGCGGTCTTCGCCGCTGGCGCGGCGCCGCAGGGGCTGCACGCGGCTTTTCATCTCGTTGACCGGGCTCTGGATGCTGCAGGCGTATCTCGTGGCCAAGTCAAAATTCGGCGTCATGCCGGCCCCGTTCGCATACAGCATCATCAT
>DOUW01000252.1:0-5455 GCA_003520365.1 Massilia sp. | reverse complement strand
AGTAGAGCGCGGACGCATCGCAGCGTCCGGATTCGGCACGCGCCGGCTGGTGCTGGCGCGGCAGCTGCGCGTCGCGCACGCGCAGGCACTGGCGGTACCAGTCGGTCGAGCGCAGCACTTCGGGCGGCGCGCCGTAAACATTGGGATAGGGCGCCGCAGCGGCCGCCTCCGCGGCCAGGAGCAGCGCCAGCAGCAAGGGCCGGATCGCATGGGGCATCGCGTTCTCCTAAAAGTTTCCGTTCGGAAGCTTTAACGCTACCGCGAGCGCAGAGACAAGGTGGTGACGTGGCGCAAGTGGAGCTGGCTCGGCGCTTCAAACGGTCAAGGTCGACGACGCTGCCAGCGCATCTGCTGCCGTGCAGCAAACCATGCTGTCGCCAAGCGGATTCGGCCTGGATTTGCCTGGGCAAACAAGTATTGTGTCGCGCCTTGTGCAAGCGTCCGTAACAGTCTTTTACACCTATTTCCGAAAAAATAGATTGTCTGCATGCAAGGGAAGAAACACCTTGTGCAGCCTTGCTAACAGTTAATTTTTCGACTGTGAACGCGACGCAACGTGCATAAATTTTTTCCGCGTGGAAAATGAAAAATCCTGCGGAGATGCGTAAAATTGCCTTCCATCAGCTTCCTGACGCCAACTTATTTTTCGGTTGGCGTTTGTTTTTTCTACTGCCGTTAGCAGTCAGTTACGAACGGCAGAGCAGTAAAAAATATTTCTTCCGGACGGAAACTTTTCTAGCCAGAACGAACTCTTAGGAAACACCTGCTAAGACAGGCTCTTACAAATCGATTCATACCAAATGCAAAACACTGTTCCAGCTGTTACCGCTCCGATCACCGCCACTGTCGCCGTCTCGCGCCGCAGCAAAGTTTTCGCGCAAGTACAACAACTCTCGCTGCCGGTGATGTTCACCCTGTTCGGCGTGATCATGGGTTCGTGGGCCGGCCGCATCCCGGCCATGGCCGCGCGCCTGAACATTTCGCATTCGTCCCTGTCGATGGTGCTGCTGTGCGGCGGTATCGGCGCCCTGCTGTCGTTCCCGGTCTCGTCCTTCCTGATGGGCCGTTTCGGCGCCCGCAAGACCATGCTGTACTCGGGCCTGGCCCTGCTGGCCGTGCTGGTCTCGATCGGCATCGCCCCGACCGTCCCGGCCGTGATGGTCGCCGTGCTGATGCTCGGCATTACCGCCAGCACCTATGACGTCGCCATGAACGCCGCCGCGAGCAAGCGCGAGAAGACCACCGGCAAGTCGGAAATGTCGATGCTGCACGGCCTGGCCTGCGCCGGCGGCCTGGCCGGCGCCACCCTGGGTAGCGTCATGGCCGGCATGAAAGTCGCCCCGGCGATTCACTTCATGATGGTGGCCGGTCCCCTGGCCGCGATCCTGTGGGCGGCTTCGCAGGTCCTGGACATCTCGGACGACGTCGAAAAGGTCGAGAAGAAGAAGTTCGCACTGCCGCGCGGTCCGCTGGCACTGCTGGGCCTGCTGGGCTTCCTGGGCTCGATGTCGGAAGGCTCGATCGCCGACTGGAGCGGCGTGTTCCTGAAAGAGCACTTCAACGCCACCGACGGCCTGGCGCCGCTGGCCCTGTCCTGCTTCTCGGTCATGATGCTGCTGTCGCGCCTGGTCGGCGACAAGCTGAAGATCCGCTTCGGCGCCCAGCGCCTGGTGACCATCGGCGCCGTCGTCTCGGCCATGGGCCTGTTCTTCGCGGTGCTGGCGCCGAGCGCCCACGCCGCCCTGGGTGGCTTCGCAATCGCCGGCCTGGGCCTGTCGCTGCTGTTCCCGTTCGTGTTCAGCGCCGCCGGCGCCCAGGGCCCGATCGCCCTGGCAGGCGTGGCCAGCATGGCCTACAGCGGCACCCTGATGGGTCCGCCGGTGATCGGCGCCATCGCCAGCCACGTCGGCATGCAGATGGCCATCGGCTACGTCGGCATCCTGTCGATCGTGATCGCCCTCGTTGCGAGCCGCACCAAGCTGCTGAAATAATTTCGCGCCCAACAGGGACCTCATGGCAGCGTTGCATCGTCTCGCCGTACTAGCGTACTGTCTTCGACGCTGCGTCTTGCCCTGAGGTCCCTGCTGGACGCTCATTAACTATCAGCCGGTCACTCGACCGGCGCCGCTTCTTTCAGCCACTGCCGTGGCGACACCCCCACCATCGTCGTGAACGCCCGCGTGAATGCGGGCGCGCTCGTATAGCCGGCCTCGGCACTGACCACCTTCACCGGCAAGCCCTTGCGCAGCAGGTTCTGCGCCAGCCCGATGCGCCAGCGGGTCAGGTATTCGCCGGGCGGCATGCCCACCACGTTGCGGAAGTGCTCGGTGAATCGGGCGCGCGACATGCAGGCCAGGCGCGCCAGCGACTCCAGCTGCCAGGGTTCCTGCGGCCGCTCGTGGATCGCGGCCAGGGCCAGCGACAGCTGGCGGTCGGCCAGGCCGGCGAGCAACCCCACCGACAGTTCTCCCTGCTCGAATTCGCGGCGCAGCATCTGGATCATCAGCACGTCGCACAGGCGGTCGAGGATCACGTCGCGTCCCTGGTTCGGGCTGGCGGCTTCCGTGAACAGCAGGTCGAGCGTCTGGCGCAGCGCGTCCATGCCGGCCAGCGGCTGGTACAGGCATTCGGGCAGGGCGCGCGCCAGCGGATTGGCGCCGCCGTCCTCGAAGCGGATGTGGGCGCACAGCAGGGTGGCGCTGGCGCCGTCCGGGACTTCCAGCGTGTGGGCGCTGCCGCGCGGGTACAACACCATGGCCGGTTCGTCCACGCGCAGCGGCGCGGCGCCGTCGCGCCGGAAGATCACCGGCCCGGAGCGCACCAGGTGCAGTTGTCCGGAGGTGTCATCCTGGGGAAAGGCGTTGGCGTCGCAGAAGACGCCATTGAAAAATACTTGTGCGCGAAAGGAATAGCGGCCGACCAGCGAGGAGATCTTGTCCATAAGCTCCAATTTGACGATTTTGCTGGTCTATTCTGGACGATCTGTAAAGTTTTGAGAAGCGAATCGTGTGTTTTGTGTACAAAAAGGTGTGCTGCCGCCCGAATATTGCTGCGGCAGCGCGACGGATTCGCGTTTTTTGACGACGCGCTGCCAGGTGCTCAGGAATCCGGCCACAGGGCGCGGTGCAGGTCGGCCACCTGTTCCGGCGGCAGGCGCGGCACGCGTGCCGTCGTGAGCAGGCCGTTCTGCTCGTGCTCGACGTCGGTCAGCTGGGTGTAGCACAGCCCGGCCAGGAAGGGCAGCGAGGCCAGGCCCTGCATCAGCGTGCGGTAGCGCTGCGCCAGCTCGTCCTCGTTGCGCACGTTGCCGTAGTGGTCGTACAGGCGGTCGCGGCGCCGTTCCGGCCCTTCCGGCACCAGCAGGTAGCCGCCGACTTCGGAGAACACGATCGGCTGGCCGCGGTACTGGGCGCCGGCCAGGAACAGCTCGCGCGCCTTGTGCCAGCCGGTGTCCGGCGGCAGCCCGGTAAGCAGGGTGCTGGCGTAGCGCTCCAGCAGCTTCTCGACCGGGTGCGAGTAATCGTGGATGGTGCAGATGTCGGTGACGTCGGTGTGCTGCCAGCCGTCGTTGTCGATTACCGGGCGGGTTGGATCCACCAGCCGCGTGCGCGCCACCATCCGCTCCAGGAAATCGTGCTGGTGCGGGTGGCGCGTCAGTTCGGGGAAGCCGAAGCTCTCGACCACCGGCACCCAGGCCACGATCGAGGGGTGGTTGGCGTCGCGCACGACGGCGCGCAGCCACTCGAGCTCGAGCCGCTCTTCCGACTCCTCGGACCAGGAGCGCGCGTTCGGCATCTCTTCCCACACCATCAGGCCCAGCACGTCGCACCAGTAGAGCCAGCGCTCGTGCTCGATCTTCTGGTGCTTGCGCACGCCGTTGAAGCCGAAGCGCCTGGCCCATTCGACGTCCGCGCGCAGCGCCTCGTCCGAGGGCGCGGCGAGCAGGGTGTCGGGCCAGTAACCCTGGTCGAGCGCCATCAGGAGGAAGGTGCGCTTGCCGTTCAGGTGGAAGAAGCCGTCCTTCAGTTCGATCGAGCGCAGGCCGGTATAGGCCTCGACGCTGTCGATCGGCTGGCCGCGGTGCAGCAGGCGTACGCGCAGCTTGTACAGGTGCGGCGCGCTTGGAGACCAGGCCTGCGGGTCGGGCACCTGGGCGCACAGCGTCAGGCTGGCGCCGCGGCTGCCGGCGCGCGCCTGGACGCAGACGGTCTCGGAATCGAGCCCGTCCAGTACGTCGAGCTCGGCTTCCCAATCGCTGGCCGGGCCGTGCAGGTGCACCGTCAGCGCCAGCCTGCCGTCCGGATGGGATTCGGTGATGCGCAGGTGGTCGATGCGCAGCGCCGGCACCGGCTCCAGCCAGACGTTCTGCCAGATGCCGCTGGTGCAGTAGTAGTAGATCCGCACCGGCGTGCCCGAGGACGACTGCTTGCCGCGCGGCTGGTAGGGATCCTGGCGGTCCTCGGCGCGCACCGTGATGCGGTTGGCGCCGCTTTTCAGGTAGGGCGCGATGTCGAACGAGAACGGTACGTGGCCGCCGCGGTTGCGGCCGGCGACGCGGCCGTTGACCCAGACGTCGGCGCGGTAGTCGACCGCGCCGAAGTGCAGCAGCAGGGAGCCGTAGTCCCAGCCGTCGGGCACCTCGAAGCTGCGGCTGTACCACATGACCTCGTGGATGTCGCGGCTGCCGATGCCGGAAGCGTTCGATTGGTAGGGGAAGGGCGTCAGGATCCGCTGGGGCAGTGCGCGTCCGTCGAACCAGCGCTCGGCCATGCCGGCGTTGGCGTCGTCGAAAGCGAACTCCCACCAGCCGTCGAGACTTGCCCACTGCTGGCGCACCATCTGCGGGCGCGGATGGTGGGCACGGGGATCTTCGAAAGTGCGCATGATAGGGGTACGACCATGGAGGGGAAGGGGACTGCATCTTGGTTTGCGCTCGCTTAAAGTACACTCCAACGCCGCAGAACTTTCAAGTCCCCCTCAGTCTCCAATGATGAGCCGAGCAAGGGCTCGCACGACGGAGACACGACGGAGGCGGCGATGGCACACAGGCTCGATGTACCCTCGATCATCGAATATCATGACGCTATCTTGCGCCTGTCCGCCGAAGGACGCGGGGTCCCTGTCGCGGTGGACGGCGCCTGGCCCGCGATCGCGGCGAACCACGAATTTAATGTCCTGCTGTGGCGAGAAGAAGACAAGGCCCGCCGGCGCGACGTCCCCGCCACCGACATCGCCGCCAACAAGCGCCACATCGACCGCTACAACCAGCAGCGCAACGACGCCGTCGAGGCCATCGACGAAGCGATCCTGGCGGCGCTGGCCGCGGTGGCGCCGGCGGCCGACGCCTGGCTGTCGAGCGAAACCGCCGGCGCCATGATCGACCGCCTGTCGATCCTCGCGCTGAAGATCCACCACATGGATGCCCAGACCCGGCGCGACGACGCCGGCAGCGCCC